>WRIB01000001.1 GCA_009782955.1 Treponema sp.
TGCCGAATTGTCCGGCGGTTGTCCAACTCTTTCACTTAATGCCCATATCCTTTCCAAAAAACGGGAAACGCCGACAAGCCCTGCGGTACTCCAGGGTTTGCTTACTTCCAGAGGGCCCATAAACATTTCGTATACCCGCAATGAGTCGGCGCCGTAATCCCGTACTATTTCGTCGGGGTTAATGATGTTTTTAAGGCTCTTGCTCATCTTGGCGATAACTTCGGTTACTTCTTCGCCTGTGGCTTTTTCTGTAAAAAGACCACCGGGTTTTTTTTCTATCTGGTCGGTCGGAACAAGGGTTTTGTCCTTCCGCTGATAGGCAAAGCTTGTGATCATGCCCTGGTTTACAAGCCGCTGAAAGGGTTCTTTGCTGTTTACAACTCCGAAATCGTAGAGGACTTTGTGCCAGAACCGTGCATAGAGAAGATGCAGCACCGCATGTTCCACCCCTCCTACATAAAGATCCACCGGCGCCCAATAATCAATCTTGTCCCTTCCGGCAAATACTTCGGTGTTATTTGGATCCAGGTAACGCAGATAGTACCAGCAGGAACCGGCCCATTGGGGCATGGTATTGGTTTCACGCCTGGCTTTTCCGCCGCATTTTGGACAGCTTGTATTTACCCAGTCTTCGATAGCAGCTAGCGGTGATTCACCGGTTCCTGTGGGAGTGTAGGATTTTACGTCGGGCAGTTTGAGCGGAAGATCTTTTTCGCTTAAGGGTACAATCGGTGTTCCATGTTCGGCGCCGCATTTTTCGCAGTGTACCACGGGGATAGGTTCCCCCCAGTAACGCTGACGGCTAAAAACCCAGTCCCGGAGTTTGTAGTTGACGGCAAATTGTCCAAGGCCTTTTTCTTCCAGCCATTGTGTTATCGCTTTTATTGCTTCGGGAGTAGAGCGGCCGTTGAGGAAGCCTGAATTAATTGCCCAGCCGTCGGCAGTGGTACATTGTTCGGGGGTTGTGTCTGAATCGGCATTTGTTTCCTCAGGAGGGGTATCACTTACAACCTGAATGATGGGAAGATTGTAAATTTTTGCAAAATCCCAGTCTCTTTCGTCATGGGCAGGAACCGCCATGATTGCTCCTGTGCCGTAGGAAATCAACACATAGTCTGCAATCCATATGGGGATTTTTTCGCCGTTTACCGGGTTGATTGCATAAGCGCCGGTAAAAACACCGGTTTTTTCTTTTGCAAGATCGGTTCTTTCCAGGTCGCTTTTTTTTGCCGTTGCTTCAAGGTATGCATTTACATCTTTTTTTTGCTGTACAGTGGTAATTCGTTCTACCATGGGATGTTCGGGAGCCAAAACCATGTAGGTTGCTCCAAAAAGAGTATCGGCCCGGGTTGTGAATATTTCCAGAGCTGTATTATTTGTACCGTCCTGGTGTCCGTCGATTTTAAAAATTACGTTAGCGCCTTCGGAACGGCCGATCCAGTTTCGCTGCATCATCTTGACCGGTTCGGGCCAGTCCAGGCCTTCCAGGTCTTCCAGCAAACGCTGGGCGTATGCGGTTATTTTTAAAATCCATTGCCGGATACGTTTGCGAATTACTTTGGTTTTACATCGTTCACAAAGGCCGTCTACGACTTCTTCGTTGGCAAGTCCGGTCAGGCAGGAAGGACACCAGTTGATGGGGCTTTCCGCTTCGTAAGCAAGGCCTTTCTCGAAGAGTTTAAGAAATATCCATTGAGTCCATTTATAGTAATCTTCGTCGGAGGTGGCGACTTCCCTGTCCCAGTCGTAAGAAAAACCCAATTCCTTAATTTGGCGGCGGAAATGATTGATGTTGTCTGCCGTGGTTTTTGCAGGATGAACTCCCATTTTGATCGCATAGTTTTCCGCGGGAAGGCCAAAGGAATCAAAACCCATGGGATGAAGCACATTGTAACCATTCATCCGCAAGTAACGGCAGTGAATATCCGTTGCGGTATATCCTTCGGGATGCCCTACATGAAGCCCTTGTGCAGAAGGGTAGGGGAACATATCCAGTACATAGCGGCGCTTTTCCTTTGGGATCGAAGAATCTTCGATCGCCTTGAAAGTTTTGTTTTCTTCCCAATACTTTTGCCACTTGGGTTCAATGGTGCTGAAAGGATACCTGGCCATAATATAACATCATACTTTTTGTATGGTTTTGTAGCAATACTACAAAAAAACTTCAATTTACTGCTGAGCCAGTCTTACAGTGTAATTCGTAATAATCATGAAAAAAGGACTGGCAAACGCCTTGGTTTGAACGCCTGTAGAATTCGCTAAAACAGCTTCCCGGCATCTATTCAGTTACTCGGAGGAGAATGTAAATAATTTACTCTTTTTTATAAAGCGATTAAAAAAAACCTGCGTTTAAAACTAGCACTCTATAGCCTTATTGCCAAGCGCCAGCAATGTATGAATAATGACATAGAATTTATCACTTATCAAGTAAGATTTTACCTTAAAGTACATAAATTCAGTAAAAATGTTACAAAAATCACCAGCCAGCTTTCATTCATACAGTAAGCCAGGTTTCATCATAAAACGCTAAAATTAAACGCAAGTTTTTTTTTAGCAGGGACGGATACCACCCCAAGTACAACTTTAATTAAGGGAGCAAAAAGATGAATAAACTGTTTAAGAAAGAAGTTTCCAGGGGAATACTTTTACTTGGCATTATCCTGGTATTCGCAATGGCGCCCATTTGCGCCCATGCGCAGAACAGCGGGAGTTTAACGGTATGGTCATTCACCAATGAAATAAAGGATATGATCAACAACCATTACAAGCCGGCCCATTCAAAAGTAAAGATTACTTTTTCTATGACTGAACTAGATAAAGATTATCGAAAGAAACTGGACACGCTTCTGGCTTCCGGCAAAAAAGCGCCGGATGTTTTTGCCCTTGAAGCTGCTTTTGTACGCAAATATGTCGAATCGGGGCAACTTTTGGATCTGACCGATGTGTACATGGCCAACAGACAAAAACTTATGCAGTACCCTGTGGACGTAGGGACATACAACGGAAGGGTGTACGCACTATCCTGGCAGGCAACCCCCGGCGCCATGTTCTACCGCCGGAGCCTTGCCAAAAAATACCTGGGCACCGACGATCCAAAAACTGTGCAGACGTATTTTGCCAATATAAATAAATTCCTTGATACGGCAAAGCTGCTAAAAACAAAGTCCAACGGCGCCTGTATAGTGGTACCCCAATATTCCGAACTTATAAACCCTTACCTTAGCGGACGCAGCAGCCCCTGGATTGTAAACGGAAAACTGGTAATCGATCCGATGGTGGAACGATTTATGGATATGGCCAAGACTGTTCACGATTCCAATTATCATATTCTCGAGGCATACGCATGGTCAGATCAATGGTATGCCGGAATGAGAGATGAACTAAAGGACGGAAGCGGAAAGGCTGTAGAAGTTTTTGCATACTTTCTTCCCACATGGGGTTTGAGCTATGTGCTCAAGGCCAACGCTCCGGCAACTTCGGGCGATTGGGCGATGATACAGGGCCCAATTCCGTACAGTCAGGGCGGCACATGGCTTGCCGCATGGAAGAACACCCCGAACCCTGCAGCGGCAAAGGAGCTAATCCGGTATTTAACCGCCGCCGACGATTTTATGGAGATGCATGCAAGAGTTACGGGAGACTTGGTAAGCAATCAGACGGTTGTGGACAGAGTTAAAGGCAGTTATTCGGAACCCTTCCTGGGCGGACAGAACCACTATGCCGAATTTGCGGAAATGGCAAAGAACGTTAATGGCAAACTACTCCAGGGAACCGATTATGATATTATGGTATTTTTCAGTGAAGCTGTGAACGATTTCGTGTTTGGGGGAAAAACCATGAAGGACGCCCTTGCCGGATTTACAACCAAGGTAGAAAACTACCTTAAGAGGTAACGGTATTGTAAAACATACCGGATTATAAGTACACGCAGCGGCAGCTCCCATTCTGTCTGGTACCGTTTCAGGGGTAAGCCGCTTAATTGACGTTTCTATCGGCTTGTTTTAAGCTTTTTTTCTTTCTCAAACCGTTCTATGGCAAGTTCTATCAATTGTGTGATTAATTCTGTATAGCTAATGCCGCTCTTTTCCCAAAGCTTTGGATACATGCTAATTTTTGTAAAACCCGGCATGGTATTAATTTCGTTGACCAGTACGGCGCCGTCTTCTTTCATAAAAAAATCCACACGGGAAAGGCCCTGACATTCCAGAACCTGGAAGGTTTTTACGGCAAGCGATTGAATTTCCCTAATCTTTTCTTCGGGAAGTTTGGCGGGAATTTCCAAAACCGCCCCGTCTGCGTTAACGTATTTTGCTTCGTAGGAATAAAAATCCTTTGTCGCTTTTACTTCGCCGGGAAGGGATGCCCTGGGATTTTCGTTTCCCAACACAGAACATTCTATTTCTCTGCCGGGAATGTTTTCTTCCAGAATTATCTTGGTATCGTACTGAAAAGCTTCATTAACGGCACAGCTGTAATCCTCTTTACTGCCTGCTTTGCTAACCCCTACACTGGAGCCCATGTTGGCAGGTTTTACAAAAACCGGATTTCCCAATGCGGCGCATACTTCTTCAAAAGGAGGAATGATCTCCCAATCACGCAGGACGAGGAATTTTCCGATGGGTATACCGCTTTGCAACAGCAGACGCTTCATCACATCTTTATCCATACCGGCTGCCGAACCAAGCACGCCGGAACCGACAAAGGGAATGTCCGCCAGTTTTAAAAGGCCCTGAACAGTACCATCTTCGCCGAACGGACCGTGGAGTATGGGGAATATTACATCAAGCCGGACGGATTGATCGGGATCTCCGGGTATGGAAAGAAGGCCTTCGCTTTTTGCAGGCAGCTGCGCTTCTGCACTGTTTGAGTTAAGGCTTATTGTAACGGGATTATCGGTATTGTCGATAAAGTCACTTGCCTTTGTATGGGCGCCGTAAAGCCATCTGCCGCTTTTATCTATGCCGATTAAAACAGGATTATATTTTTCCCGGTCTATGGCTTCGTAAATATTTTTTGCAGATTGAAGGGATACTTCGTGTTCGGCGGATTTTCCGCCGCACAGTATTCCCACGTTGAGTTTTCGAGAATCACCCTGCTTCATTTTATCCTGCCTTTAAAAGATAATTTGCCACATCGTTAAAACACATTTTCAGCCGGCCTGTTGTTTTGTCTTTACTGTCCCTTATTTCTGCTTTAAGGGTTAGCGGCCTGTCTCCATCGGATTTTTGAAATGTACAACGGCCCGGAGGAATATGCAAAGAAACATATTGTTTGTTCATTATAAGGGAAACATAGTCATGTACCGAAGATAGTTTTGATGTTACAGAAATACCATAAGGTCCGCCGTTTCTTCCCAAAATGGATATACCATGGGCATCCGAACCGGCTACGGCAGGAAGACCCAATATACGGGCATACTCAAAAGCCTGTGCATCGTATATCGCATCGTGGTTTCCCGCATTGGCTGCTTCTATGGCATCAACCAAATACGGAGAAAGGGTTACGGTGCTGAGATATGCGTGTTGCCTGAATGAATGGGCATGAACCACACAGCCTCCGTAACGGTGTACTTCCCAGAATTGTTCTTCTCTTGTCCACCGTACCATTTCAGGATGTTCAAGGAGCCATGTTTTGTCCAGACCGTAGATTAAATAATCGTCGCCATCAAAGGTTTCTTCCCAGCCAAAAAACACGTCCAATCCCCGTTTTTCTCCTTCGTTCCGTGCGTCTTCGTAACCGGAACAGAAACCTTTTACCCATTCCCTCCAGTGTTTGCGGCGATCAAAGGTAGTATTGCTGTTAAAAAAATGATCGGTTACCATAATTCCGGTAAAACCCAGATCGATGTACCTTTGAACATAGTCTTTACCGCGGGTAGTGGCGCAGGCGCTGGCCTGACTGGTATGAAGGTGTGTTTCGTATAAATAATCCATTTACTTTTTGAGCAGTCTTTTAAACCTGATTTCGCAGACTCCTTCTCCTTTGGCAATAGTCTTCTTTAGTTCCAGGGTGCAGCCAAAAGCTTCCGCAATACCGCGGTCTCCTTCCATGGCCCAGTCGCAGAGTTTATCGATTTCTTCGTCTGAGCAACCCTGCTTCTGCCATGCGTTTACCAGCGGGCAATAGTGAAAATCAACGTCGAAGGCATCATCGCTGAGTGACAGGAATACCATTTCAAAAATAGCCTTGCCGGCCGGCGGAAAGAGTTTTTTCTGCAGCATACGGCAACTTTGCGAACTATTGTTTGCGGCGCCATCGTTGCCAGTGTTTTGTACTGCAACATCTTTCCCGGTAAGCGCCCGCATGCCGTGGTATATTCCGCAGCGCCGTATTGCAGCCGGAACAAAGCTTTCCGGCTTGGTTCCTTTTTTACGTGCTTCGTCGACAAGAAAGTACATCCACAGTGCGCGGTGTTCAAAAAAATTCCGCAAATTGCGTACAAGGAAGCCGTTTTTTTTGGCTGTGTTCTTAATGCTCATTCTTCATTTCCCCTGCTGTTTGAATTTTTATTTTCGGCATCATTTTTCTTTATGTTATTTCCATGCATGGCAGAACGAAACGCTTTTTTCAGAATTCCGACTTTGCCAAAAAGCAGCCAGTAAGCGATAAGGCAGATAAGAATGATTGGAACAAGATAAATAATTATCCATAGAATACCCAGCAGTACATTTGAAGCAAAACCGCCAAACCCGCTGAACAATTGTTTAACCCGATCTCCAAAGGTATAAGCCGGCGTACTGTAATAGGTGTACACGGTAAGTTCCACAGTGGCATAATCCACGAGGTTTCCAAGCCGGGTAAGCTGATTACCCAGCCAGTCAATCTCATTCTGCAGTTCGGCAATGCGGGTTTCCACTTTCATAATATCGTCAATACTGGCGGTGCGGCTCAGGTAACCCTGGAATGTAGCAAGCAATGTTTTTTTGGTATTAAGCCGCCCTTCCAGGTCGTAGTATTTAATTGTTACATCTTCGGCGGTTTCTGTCCGTGAGCGGGTCTTCCCCAGTACACTGGTACCTGCGATCAACGATTCATAAAAAACCTCAGGTACTCTGATTGTAAAATGAGAAGTGTTTTCGTCGGAACGGGTGCTTTCCGAATAGGCTCCGTATCTATTCATAAGCTCATCGACTTTTTGATTTACACCGGAAAGTTTTCCTTCGCTGTCGATGAATGACGGATCCGCTTCTATTCTTAGATCAGCCTGCTTAATCAGTTTCCGTGCAATCGGCATTGCGGTACTGTCTGTCTGAATTGTTTGCTGGTTATCGGTTTCCCGATAACGTTCCATTTCGGGAGGAACGGAAGGACTATCGCTAAAGCCGGTGCCGTGGTATGTTGTATCATAGCGGGATTCAGATTCAACCGCAAACAATTTTTCAGCCATACCGCCGCTGGATTTTCCGCTGCAACCAATTAACAAAGCCAGAATCACTAACAGCAAGACAATTGTTATTTTTGATTTTTGAAAAATCATTTTAAGTCCTTCCATGAATTTATTTCAGAATTGAGGCTGTTCTAAAACTTCAGTTTTTGGAACAAGCTCAACTATAGGTTTCGGTAACATTCATCAATTACCGGATTTATCGAAGGCAGGTCGAAACCCATGGTCATAAGATTTTTTCTGTCATTGCTGGTTTCCCAGTCCATATAGGGATCCGAATAATGATCCCGGAGGAAGTTGTACACAAGGTCTTCCGCTTCTTCCGGAAGTGAAAAGAACAAGCCTTTTCCGGTTCCCAGAACTTTTCGGATCGAAGAACGGGCTTTTGTAAGGAAACGGTCTTCGTAAACATCGTAAGAACGTCCTGAAAGTTCTTTGAGCCGGTCGGATACCGAACCTTTTGCTTTGCCCAGTGTTTTATTGGAAAAAACCCTGGGGGCGGCGGGTTTTGGTTTGGACGGGGAAACCGGAGTAAATGGAGTTGATTGATAACCGGTAACTTTAACAGGTGAAACAGGAGGCTTTGGAGTTACAGCCTTGGGCTGTATTACCGGCCCAGGTATTGTTGGTTTTGCTACTGTTGTTATTGTTGCCGGTTTTCCAACTACCGGTTGTATTGGAGTTTTTGGAATAGGAGCAGCAATTGGCTTTGGTTGTATAGGCATTTTTTGTACTGGAACTGGAGTCGGTCTTGGCTGTATCGGCGTTTTCTGAACAGGAGCCGGAGCTGGTTTTGGCTGTACTGCCGGCTTTGGCTGTATCTGTGTTTTGGGAACAGGAATCGGAGCCGGTCTTGGTTGTACAGGCGTTTTCTGAACAGGAGCCGGAGCTGGTTTTGGCTGTACTGCCGGTTTTGACATTATCGTGGTCTTTGTCTGTTCGGCTGGTTTTAGTTTATACGGCACTTTAACCGGCTTGACCTTTGCAAGGCTTGTTCTGCGTTGTGTAAGCTGCGTGCTTTTTACTGCCGGCCGTGCAACTACTGCAACAGGTTTTTTTACTGTAGTTGCTTTGGGAGCAATTTTCGGCGCTGCCCGGGATTTTGGTTTTGGTGCGATCCTGGAAACAACCTGTTCCTTTTTTACAGGTTCTTGTTTTATTGTCTTGGAAACAATTCCGGGCTTGGTCTTTTTTATGCCGGTTTTTTTGGACTTAACTTCGGGTTTTTTAACTTCCGGAGCGGAGTACCCGGCAGTGAATCTTTGCACTTCGGGCCCGGCGGAGTACCCGGATGGCCTGACCGCTTTAAAGTGGCCAGGTGAGGCGGAGGACACCGGTTTTGCCGGTATTTGTTTTGGCTCCGGTTTAACAGGGACAGGAAGTTTTTTTGGTGGTACGTTCTTTTTCCTTACGGGCTTCTTTTCTGCAGCGGCGTTAAGCGACACTGCTTTTGCAGGCGTCTGTGAAGTGGATTTTGGCGCGGGCAACGCCTTATGCTGTCCCTGATTTGTCAAAGCATGTTTTATTCCATTCCAGTTTCGCTGGAGATATAAATCGCCCTGAATGGAGTAGTAATATCCTGTAACGAGTATGCTCATTATTGAAGAAAGGATTTCATCATCTCTGCGTTTGGCCATCTGGCCTCTGCGTATTGTCATGTAAACATCGTAATTCTTTTTTCCGTATTTTCGGGAATAGAGAAAGAGTATCCGTTCAAAGGCAGGATCTTCGACATTATTCCAGTATTTGATGCAGTAACCAAGTATCTGATCTTCAACACGGCTAAATGGCGGAATCTCAATCCGTGCCAGATCCTCCTGAGAAAAGACAACTGTCGAAAGATCCATAAACGGCATATGAATGCCGTATTTCTTCTGGTAGTAGTAACTGTCCCAGTCTGCCTGAGCCAGACGTTTCCGGTTTTCTTCGTCGGCATGCCGTTTGGCGTTCATACGCCGCCGCCGCTCTTCTTCTACAACCGAAAGTGTATCGGTCAGATAGGCGCGCACCAGTTCCGTTGCTTTTGCAATGGATTTAACTTTAAGTTCCAGGACGACGGAATAACGGAGAAATCGCTCCATTCCTGCCACCGCTTCGTAGCGTTCCGGTGAAAGGAATTTAAGGATTTCTTCCGCTGTCTTAATGGTGGAATATACATCTTTTTCGTTATAAGCATCAGCTTTTTCGGCGATAATCAGAAGTATCTGTTTTATCCGTTCCAGAGACCGGGCACCCAGCATACGGTAACCTTTGGCCAAAAGGCTCCTGAAGGCCGGATCATGGCTGCGATAGCAGCGTAGCAGCCAGGTGCGGAATTCATTATCCGGATACCGAATAACAAGCCGGTTTTGATAAATGCTCAGGGCATCACGGGATTGACCGGTAGAGCGGAGATAGTAGTATCTTTCAATATCAGGATCGTGATCAGGCAGCAGGTTTGGAAACTCCAATCGAAGCAGTTCATCCTGAATCTCGGTAATGTCCATTATTTTGTATTATAGATTGAAAAAGACCTAATGTCTATGGTAGGATTTATTGTATGATTATCAAACTTAGCCCTCAAATGGTGTATTCGGTGATTTTTTTTGTTATGTTTTCGTCTGTGTTCTTTGCCTGTTCGGAAAAATTCCCCCAAAATATTGCTCTGAACGAAGCTGCGGCGCAAAGTTCTCCCGGTAATAGCACTTTGGGAGACGGTCTTTTTGCCAGAATCAACACTTCCAGAGGTGAAATCCTTCTCAGGCTTGAATTTGAGAAAACGCCGCTGACTGTCTGTAGCTTTGTTGGTCTGGCGGAAGGTAAAATGGATGTTTGCGGCGGTAAACCTTTTTACAATGGCCTTGTTTTTCACCGGGTAATTCCCGATTTTATGATCCAGGGAGGAGATCCTCTGGGGAATGGCAGCGGAGGTCCCGGGTATCAGTTTCCCGATGAATTTGATCCTTCCCTGCGTCACAATGGACCGGGAATACTTTCCATGGCAAATGCAGGACCGGGCACAAACGGGAGTCAATTTTTTATTACTCACAAGGAAACCCCCTGGCTGGACAATCGCCACACTGTATTCGGCAAGGTAGTGGAAGGCCAGCAGGTTGTTAACTCAATTCAGCAAGGCGATAAGATTACCGGTATTGTCATTGTGCGGAATGGAGCTGCAGCTCAGGGCTTTAAAGCAGACCAGCAGACATTTAACAGTTTACTATCGAAGGCGGCGGCAGCGGCAACTGACAGGGAAAAAGCACAACGGGAAGCTGATCTAAAAACTATTGCCTCAAAATACCCGGGACTCAGTACAGATGCCAATGGCGTTCAATACATAATCCAAAAACAGGGGACCGGTGCCAAGCCCGTACAGGGCAGTACTGTGCAGGTTAATTACAAAGGGATGTTCATTTCCGGCGAAGTATTCGACGCATCGGATGCTCATGGAGGTCCTTTGGAGTTTCAGGCAGGGATGGGTCAGTTAATTCCCGGTTGGGACAAAACAGTTCTTGACATGAAGCTTGGCGAAAAACGTCTTGTTGTAATTCCCCCCGAATTGGCATACGGAGCACGGGGCGCCGGCGGGGTAATTCCTCCCAATGCATTTTTGGTATTTGAAATGGAATTGGCGGGAATTAAATAAAGCAATGACCGAAATTTGGGGAAAAGCTAAAAACTTCCGCATGGTACCTGCGGTAATTTTTATTTATGATTGTTCCCGGCTTCTCTTTTTGGTTATGGTGTCCGGGTTTTTTTTAAGACCGGAGCCGGATCTAAAAACTATTAATTTTCCTCTTATGATGTTTGTTTCTCCCAATGCACTCTTTCCCCTGATATCATTTTTTCTGCTGATACGTTTTGATATTTCCAAAGCTTATATTCCGCTGTACATAACAGGAAAAGCACTGTGCCTGGTTTGTTTGACTGTTTGGCTGTTTTTTGGTTTAAGGCATATATTAAGTATACGGGAAATCCCGTGGCCTGTTTTTTTATGCGCTGCGGATCTGGTTACAATAATGGGGATAGCTCTGCAAGGCATAGAATCCCCGCATGGTAATTCCGTAGTAGAAGCGCCGCGGACAAATGTTCAGGCTGCAGAAGGAGGCGAATAATGGTTGTTATCCCAATCGCCAGCGGTAAGGGCGGAGTAGGTAAATCACTTGCGGCAGCAAATCTGGCAGTAGCCCTGGCACAGGCGGGTAAAAGAGTAGTGCTGGTTGATTTGGATCTGGGTGCATCAAACCTCCATCTGGTTTTGGGGTTTCGTTCACCTGCCAGGGGGATTGGGACTTTTCTTAATAATACCAAGGGGGATTTTTCCCAGGTAATTACAAAAACTGATGTGCGCGGTTTGCGTTTTATTCCCGGCGATCAGGAAATGCCGGGACTTGCAAACTTAAAGTCCTTTCAGCGGAATGCTTTGGTCAGGCGGCTTTTGTCGCTTGAATCGGATACAGATATACTTATTCTTGATTTGGGCGCGGGAACCCATCAGTCTATTCTGGATTTCTTTCTTCTTTCGGGCCAGGGGATCGTTATCAGTTCCCCCGCAGTTACTGCAACGCTTAATGCTTATGTTTTTTTAAAAAATTCTGTTTTTCGGCTTATGTATACAAAATTTACAAAAGGTACGGAAGCGTACAATTATCTGGAAAGAGTCCGCAAAGACAGCTCTGGGAATCAGCATTTATACATACCTCAAATGCTGAAGGAAATCGAAAAGATCGATCCGGAATCCCATAAAAGATTTACTGATGCGGCGGTACACTTTCATCCCCGTTTGATCATGAACATGATCGAAGATCCCAAGGATGCAGAAGTTGCAATGAAGATACGCCGTTCCTGTGAAGAATATTTGGACATTAAGGTGGAGCATCTTGGGGTAATGTACCGGGACGGAATTCAGGATACAGCCCTGTCTTCCCGGCTGCCTGTAGTGCTTTACAAACCTCAGGCGGTAATTTCCCAGGCAATATACCGCATTGCCGACAAAATTCTTGAAAGTCAGGAAGATAATTTTACCCTGACCAACGAGGCCATAGACGATAGTTTTCACGAAGCAAGTCTGGAAGCGGAAATTGACTTCGAAAACAAGATGGAATATGTGGAAGAATTGCTGCATACGGGAGCTCTTACGCAGGGAGATTTGCTGGAAACCGTTAAGTCCCAACAATTGGAAATATCCAAACTGAGAAAGGAAAATAACTATTTAAAGCTAAAACTGACTCAGGCAGCTTCCAATGGTTTAAAGGTTTAAGCTGTTCATCTTACTGAAGTTTTTTTTACATATCAGGAGAATTTTAAAATGCCTAAAAGGACAGATATCAATACTGTTATGATAATTGGGTCCGGACCCATAATCATCGGACAGGCCTGTGAATTTGACTATTCCGGAACACAGGCCTGCAAGGCGCTTAGAAGTTTAGGATATAAAGTTATTTTGGTAAACTCCAATCCTGCCACCATTATGACAGACCCTGTCGTTGCCGATGTAACGTATATTGAACCGCTTAATGTTGCACGGCTTACCGGGATAATTGCCAAAGAAAGGCCCGACGCTTTGCTGCCCAATCTGGGAGGACAGTCGGGGCTTAATCTGAGCCTTGAATTAAAAAAAGCCGGAGTGCTGGACAGGTACAATGTTAAAGTAATAGGCGTTCAGCTTGATGCAATTGAACGCGGCGAAGACCGTATTGAGTTTAAGAAGACAATGAACAGGCTTGGTGTAGAAATGCCGAAAAGCTTTGAAGCATTGTCTGTTGAACAGGCTGAACAGGTTGCCGGAGATCTTGGGTATCCGGTTGTAATCCGGCCTGCTTTTACAATGGGCGGGACAGGCGGAGGCATCGTATTTAACAAGGAAGAGCTGCAAATAGTTGCCGGCAGGGGAATACAGGCGTCGCTTATTGGACAGATACTGGTTGAAGAAAGCGTTCTGGGCTGGGAAGAACTTGAAGTAGAAGTTGTCAGAGACTCGAAAAACCAGATGATTGTTATTTGCATGATTGAAAATATCGATCCAATGGGTATTCATACCGGCGATTCATTTTGTGCGGCGCCCATGCTTACCATCAAAGAAGAACTGCAGGAAAGGCTGAAACAGATTGCGTTTAACATTGTTTCCGGAATCGGAGTTATCGGCGGAACCAATGTACAATTCGCCCATGATCCTGTTACGGACAGAGTTGTAATTATTGAAATCAACCCCAGAACATCCCGCTCTTCGGCGCTTGCTTCCAAAGCAACCGGGTTTCCCATAGCCTATGTTTCAGCACTTTTGGCTGCAGGGCTTACACTGGACGAGATCCCGTACTGGAAAGAAGGCACAATGGAAAAGTATGTGCCTTACGGAGATTACATTGTTTTAAAGTTTGCCAGGTGGGCTTTTGAAAAGTTTAAGGGGATTGAAGACAAGCTTGGTACGCAAATGAAAGCTGTCGGAGAAGTCATGAGTATAGGACGGACTTTTAAGGAAGCTTTCCAGAAGGCAATTCGTTCGCTGGAAACCGGCAGGTACGGCCTTGGCTTTGCAAAAAACTTTAATGAACTTGATGCAGAGGAACTGCTTTTAAAAATAGCCGCGCCGAACAGTGAAAGGTATTTTGCCGTATACGAAGCGCTGCGCAAAGGAGTAAGTACAGATACTATTCATACTATTACAAAGATAAAACAGTATTTTCTTGAACAGATGAAGGAACTGGCCGATCTGGAAAAGGAAATTCTTGCATATAAAAAAATGGTTTTACCGGATGAATTGCTGGTCAGGGCAAAAAAAGACGGCTTTGCCGACAGGTACCTTTCAAAACTGCTTGAAGTACCGGAAGAATATATCAGGCTGCACAGAAAAGTCGTTGGAATCAGCGAGGAATGGGATATTGTCCCGGTCAGCGGTGCCGATGCCGAATATTTTTACTCAACCTATAATGGGCTCGGCAATCTTGGCAATGAACTAAAAATGTCCCGGGAAAAACGCGGCATCAAGGCAAAAGCGGATAATCGTAACAAAGTTATTATTCTGGGAGGCGGTCCGAACAGAATAGGTCAGGGCATTGAATTTGATTACTGTTGTGTACATACCGCTTTTGCACTTCGTGAATCAGGCTTTGAAACAATTATGATAAACTGTAATCCTGAGACAGTTTCTACGGATTACGATACTTCGGATAAACTGTATTTTGAGCCGTTAACCGTAGAGGATGTTTTATCAATTTGCCAGCACGAAAACCCGCTGGGAGTTATTGTTCAGTTTGGAGGGCAGACGCCGCTTAATATCGCAATGGAACTGAAAAAAGCGGGAGTAAAGATTCTGGGAACCACTCCGGAAGTTATTGCACTTGCAGAAGACAGAGCTTTGTTCAGAAAGATGATGGATAATATGAATATTCCCATGCCGGAATCCGGTATGGCCTGCAATTATGAAGAGGCGATTAACACTGCGAACAGGGTAGGGTTTCCGGTTATGGTCAGGCCGTCGTATGTGCTGGGCGGACAGGCTATGGAAATTGTTTTCGGCAATGAACAGTTAAAAAATTATATCCGCGTTAATGCGCAGTATATCAGCAATGAAGCGCCGTTGCTTATTGACCGTTTTTTGGATAACGCCCTCGAATGTGAGGCGGATGCCATTGCAGATGGCAGTAATGCATTTATGCCGGCTGTTATGGAGCATATTGAATACGCGGGTATTCATTCCGGCGATTCAGCCTGTGTAATTCCTACCATAACAATTACGGAAAAACAAACCGAAACTATCCGGGATTATACATGTAAAATTGCCGGGGAATTGGGAGTTGTAGGGCTGATGAATATTCAATATGCCATTCACCAGGACAAGGTATATGTTTTGGAAGCAAATCCGCGTGCCTCCAGAACCGTACCGCTTGTTTCCAAGGTTTGTAACATTAACATGGCAAATCTTGCTACAAAGCTAATTATGGCGGAATATACCAGTGCGCCTGTTGATCTCCTGGCGATGAAAAAGCCGGAAACCGGATATTACGGCGTAAAAGAAGCGGTTTTTCCGTTTAACATGTTTCCCGAAGTCGATCCGCTTTTGGGACCGGAGATGAGATCGACCGGCGAAGTTTTAGGGATGTCGGATTCATTCGGGCTTGCATTTTACAAAGCGCTTGAAGGCAGCAAGAGTATCCTGCCCCTTTCCGGTTCGGTACTGATTTCTGTAGCAAAAAAAGACAGAGAAGAACTGGAGGAAGTCGCAAAACAATTTGAAGTTCTGGGATTTAAAATCTATGCTACCAGGGGAACCCATTCATACCTTACATCGAAAGGTATAAAAGCGGAGGCAATTAATAAACTGTACGAAGGCCGCCCTGACATTGAAGATGCAATAAAAAACCGCCAGTTGGATGTGATCATAAACACGCCAAGCGGAAGTATACGCAGTGAAGCTGACGACTCTTATATCAGAAAATCTGCAATCAGGAACAATATCCCGTATGTAACAACATTAACTGCGGCATTGGCCGCTGCAAAAGGAATTGCTGAAAAATTAAAGAGCCCTGACGAAAATGTATATTCATTGCAGGAATACCATAAAAGAAAGGGCTGATGTAACCGGAGTAGATATGAAAAGTGATAAAGAACTGAATGATTACATAGATACTCAAACCAGACAAATACGGCAGCAGGTAGGAGAAGAAAAAGTACTTCTTGCGCTGTCGGGCGGTGTTGATTCTTCCGTATGTGCAGGTTTTTTATCCAAGGCAATACCGGGCCAGCTTACATGTATTTTTGTCGATCACGGCTTTATGCGGTTAAATGAAGGCGACGAAATTGAAAAGATGTTTTCAAAACACGATCTTCGTTTTATTCGTGTAAACGCTCAAAAGCGGTTTATTGCCAAATTAAAAGGAATATGCGATCCCGAAACAAAGCGGAAGTTAATCGGCGAAGAGTTTATCCGTGTGTTTGAAGAAGAGTCTGCAAAGCTTGGGACTGTTCCGTTTCTTGCACAGGGAACAATTTACCCGGATATTGTTGAGTCCGGCGGTAAACACGGCGCTGTAATAAAAAGCCACCACAACGTAGGAGGGCTTCCTGCCAATCTTGGCTTTACCGGGCTTGTTGAACCTCTGTCGGGACTTTATAAAGATGAAGTTCGCATTCTTGGCAGGAAGCTGGGGCTGCCGGCATTCCTGGTAAACCGTCAGCCGTTTCCGGGGCCCGGACTTGCTGTTCGTGTATTGGGCGAGGTTACTGAAGAAAAACTTGACGTTTTACGCAGGGCAGATGCGATATTACGTGAAGAAATTGATCGTACAAAACGCAGACCTGACCAGTATTTTGCCGTATTAACCGGCATCTTATCTGTTGGTGTAAAAGGGGATAAGAGAACATATAATCACGTAGTCGCAATTCGTGCCGTAACAACGAATGATTTTATGACATGTGAATATGTACCATTGCCGCATAAGCTTTTGGGCCGTATATCATCACGAATTACAGGTGAGATACCTGCGGTCAGCCGTGTTGTTTACGATATTACATCAAAGCCGCCGGCTACGGTGGAATGGGAATAAATTTTATGATTAAAATAATAGACTACAAGGCAGGGAACGCACCGAGTGTAATGCATGCGGTTGCCCATCTTGGATATCAAGCCGGTTTTGCACGTTGTCCGGATGACCTCGAAGATGCAACACATATTTTATTGCCGGGAGTAGGCAGTGCGAAGGCGACAATGGAATCCCTGCGTGAGTTGGAATTAATACATGCAATAGAAGAAGCAGTGTTAAAGAAAAAAGTTCTGTTTTTGGGCATTTGTGTCGGCCTGCAGATTCTTTTTGAACATAGCGAAGAAGAAAATGCCGATTGTCTTGGGTGGTTAAAAGGCCAGGTTGTAAAATTTGATGTTTCCAAAGTCAGGGTTCCGCAGATGGGCTGGAATCAGGTGCACTTTACAAAAGCTCTCCCATTGAACGGTGAAGATGATTATTTTTATTTTGTTAATTCATATTATGCAACGCCGGAAGATGAATCCGATATATGGGGCGCAGCGGATTATAATGGTCCGTTTGCAGCAGCGGTTCAGAAAGAAAACATTTATGCCGCGCAGTTTCATATCGAAAAAAGCGGCGAAGCCGGGCTCAGGCTGCTGAATGGCTTTCTTGGTTTAAAGCAGGGAGACTGATCTATGCTTACAAAAAGGCTGATTGCCTGCTTTGATATCATAAAAGGCCGGGTGACCAAGGCGGTACAGTTTCAGGATAACATAGACGTCGCCCTTGCAGAGGAACTGGCCTGTGCCATGTATAAAGCGCACATTGACGAGCTGATTTTTTACGATATTACCGCAAGCTCCGAGAAACGCAGTATCGACATTGAAACAGTAAAAAAAGTTGCAAGCCATGTTTTTATTCCTTTTACCGTTGGCGGCGGAATCAAAGATTTGAATGACATGTACGAGGTTCTTAAAGCAGGAGCAGAAAAAATCAGCATTGACTCAATGGCTGTAAGGAACCCTCACATTATTACGGATGGTTCCAAAGCCTTTGGTTCCCAATGCATTGTACTGTCCACCCAGGTAAAAAAAACGGGAACAACGCCGAGCGGATATGAGGTGTTTATAGACGGGGCGAGGGTTGCAACCGGGATGGATGCTGTTGAATGGATTAAACGAGGGCAGGATCTCGGCGCCGGGGAAATATGTTTAAACAGTATCGACAGGGATGGAACATTGTCCGGTTATGATCTTGAATTAATGAAGCTGGCAGACAATGCTGTTTCGGTTCCCCTTATTGCTTCCGGCGGTGCCGGAAAGCCGGAACACCTGAAAGAAGTATTTGAAAACACGGAAACCCATGCGGCGATAATCAGCAGTATGCTGTACTCGCCCAGGCTGGAAAAAAATTATTCTGTGAGCGAGCTTAAGGAATACCTCCGGCAAAACAACATAAGCATACGTCCGGTATGCGGCGAGGAAAGCAGATGTCAAAATTAATTGTTCCGCAGAATTACCGGTCTGTTCTGACCATTTACGAAACCCAGACCGCCATAGGATCCATAAAAAAGATATTTGAGGAAAATTTGTGCAGCGCCCTGAATCTTAAACGTGTCTCCGCTCCGCTCTTTGTTGAAGTGCAAACGGGCCTGAATGATGACTTAAACGGCGTGGAGCGTCCGGTTGAGTTTGATATAAAGGAAACGCAGACAAATGCACAGGTTGTTCATTCGCTTGCCAAATGGAAACGCATGGCTTTGCATAAATACTGTTTTCCCGCGGGCGAAGGGCTGTATACCGATATGAATGCTGTAAGGCGCGATGAAGAACTGGATAATCTCCATTCAATTTATGTTGATCAGTGGGATTGGGAAATAGTTATTGATAAGTCTTCACGTAACGAAAACTTTTTAAAAGCTACAGTCATTAAAATTATAAATTCCATTTGTAATACGGCGGAAAAAATCAATGAGTTGTTTCCTGTTTTGAATATTATTCTTTCGCGGAATGTGCAATTTATAACGACACAGCAGCTTGAAGATCTTTACCCGGATTTAACGCCGAAAGAGCGTGAAAATATATATGTAAAGGAATATAAAACAGTGTTCATCATGCAGATTGGTGATGTTTTAAAATCAGGAAACAGACACGACGGACGCGCCCCTGACTATGACGACTGGACATTAAACGGCGACATTTTATTCTGGGATGATATTCTGGGATGCGCCATGGAAATTTCTTCAATGGGAATCCGTGTAGATGAAGTATCAATGGATGCACAGTTAAAAAAAGCAAATTGCGGCCAACGCCGTGAGCTGCCGTTCCATAAAATGCTGCTTGAAGGAAAACTGCCGCTTTCCATTGGCGGCGGAATAGGCCAATCTAGGCTGTGTATGCTTCTGCTGAAAAAAGCGCATGTCGGCGAGGTGCAGGTTTCCGTTTGGGACAGGGATACGCTTTCTGCATGTAAAGTCGCAGGTATTGAATTGCTGTAAAGCGATACTTTCTAAATTTTCTCTCGTGGAGGCGCGGAGAGCGCAAAGTTTTCAGTCTTTGCGCAAAAATGACTGTTGTAAAATGACATTATTTTTGAATATTTGTGAGTATTTTTATAAAAAAGTGAATAAAAAAAGTATTGACATTATTGATTTTCGTGGTAATGTATTTATGTGGTGCAAGACTTTATATTATTTCAGTTTGGAAAGATCGTAGGGGTATAAATTGTCTAAGCCTAAAATTCAAAAAGAAGCCATATTTACGATTCTTGAAAATATATTTGGAACAGGAAGTGTGCAAAAAGAGGTTTCATACAACTGGATGGCCTCTCCAGGTAAAATGGATGACGCAGGGGAATATACAAATATCATTCAATCCCTTGTAAATTATAGAAATAAAATAGAATTTGTTAAAACACATAAACCAAATTGTGATTTTGTAATAGAAAGCAAAAAAATTATTGTTGAATATGATGAACGTCAACATTTTTCCGAAGCAAGAAAAATTGCATTAGAAGCATATCCTTCTAATGTTATGCTATTTTTTGATAAAGAAAAATGGATTGAATATTGTGAGAAAATTAATGCAAAAGACAACGATCCGCATTTTAGGGATGAACAGAGAGCATTTTATGATTCCGTCAGAGATATAGCAAGCGATAAAAACGGCTATAATCTTTACAGAATAAAAGATAATGAATTTGATTGGACATCTAAAGATGCAGAATCAAAGATGAGATATTTATTAAGTATTAGAGAAGAAAAATAATGTCAATGTCAATAAATAACCCAACTAATATTTCCATTTCAAATGAAATTAAAATGAAAAGCCCTTGCTTAAACATTTCAAAAATTGGTATCGTTTCGAGAAATTATAATGATAAAGAAGATTTTTCCGAAAGTTTTTATGATATTCTGCAATATTTAGACAGTCAAGGCTGTGATTGTGCTTTATTTTCTCTGTTTACGTTGCTTGCAAAAAACAGTTTGAACTTAGATATTTTAAGGTTTAAATATTTAAGGAGTATCTTTATAGAAGAATTCGAGAAAAAAGATAACAAAAGGCAAGCAACCTGTTATATTGTTTATTATTCGGAAAATGGAAACAGCTGGAAATCGCATCCATTTACTCAAATGTTTGGGTCTATAAGCAACAAAAAACCAGAATACCTTAAAGAATTTATTGATGAAGAAGTTCCAAATAAAAGAATCATGGGAAATGCTCTTGTTTTACTTTGCGGTGAAAGTAATATTGTAAAATATAATAAGAAACAAATAAGAGTTGAAGATATATATGGAATTCTCAAAAAGATACCAAACAATACAAATATTATATTAAACCCAATACATGATAGAATGACACGATTTGAGATGAAAAAGAAAAGGGAGTTTTTATCAGAAAATAATAGAATTGTTATTTCCGTATGGAATAAAGGAAAAACTTTTAAAAATGATCGAATAGACAATAAAAGTCCTGCATATACTGTTTTTTATAATGGCAAAGAAAAACTAATAAAAAAGGAACATTATATATCAAAAAACGATCCTTCAATTGAAGTAGCAATTATTGAAACTGAATTAATAATTTTGAAATAATGTTGAGAACGAGAGATAGGGGTGAAAGGCGAATAATGAAGGCAAAATACCGAGCCTATCAGATGCCGTTTGCTTTTTATATTCTTTTCCACCCATTTTTTAATAATTCATCAAGCATATTATTTTCATGAAATTCTTTAACTGATATTTCTTTATAGATTCCTTTTTCCAAAGAACCATTTTTTGCAAAAACAAATAATTTTGCAAACATATCATTATATATTACATCATTACCATTTTTCATTATAGGAACTACAGATATACAACATCCAATATGACCTTGACAAATATACCTTTCATAAGTATTCAATTCTTCAAAAGGTGTATTACTCCATGGCCCTAATTCTGTCATAAAAACATTGGAGGTAAAATGTTTTCGCTTTCTGTTAATATTCAATTCGTTTAAATTCGTGTAATTCGTTGATCTCATATTTCCTCTGCGTTCTCCGCGCCTCCGCGTGAAATATTTTGGAGGAATTACATTTTAATAGCGGCGGCAATTTCCGTTACAGCTTCAGACGGGGAAATAAGATGCGCTTCCTTTTCGCTTCGTCGCTTTACTTCTACCATGCCGTTGGCAAGATTTTTGTCCCCGACTACTATTCGCCAGGGAATGCCCAATAGATCGGCGTCGTTAAATTTAACGCCGGCCCGTTCGTCCCTGTCGTCGAGTAATACTTCGGCACCGGCCTCTTCCAGTTCGCAAGTGAGTTTGTCGCAGGCTTCCTGAACAGAACCCTGGTATTTTATGGGGATAACGATTACATGGTATGGGGCAACTGAAACAGGCCAGATGATCCCCTGTTCATCGTGATGTTCTTCGATAATGCTGGCAAGGGTACGATCCAAACCAATGCCATAACAGCCCATAAGCGGCACATGGCTTTTTCCGTTTTCATCCAGGTAGGAAACTCCCATAGAATCGGTGTATTTTTTGCCCAGTTTAAAAATGTGGCCCAGTTCGTTTCCTTTTTTTTCGTATAGTTCTCCGCCACATTTAATGCAGCAATCTTTGGCTTTTACCGTTCGGATGTCGGCAGTTAGCCATGCGTTATAATCCCTGCCGCAGACGGCATGCCGATAATGCTTATCTTTTTCCAGGGCTCCGGTAACAGCGTCATTCATGCCGGTTACTGTTTGATCAATAATTATTGGTACAGATTCCAGCCCCACCGGCCCTGCAAAGCCTACCGGCGCTCCGGTAATTCTTACCACATCTGCTTCCGCTGCAAGGCTTACTTCGGCTGCTTTTAATACAGCTGCAAGTTTTGTTTCGTTTATATCCAGATCGCCGCGTATGGCTACGGCAAAAAATGCTTCGTTATAGCTTACCGGTGCGCCGGTAGCGGTAGGATTTTTGACAAGGTTTTTGCAGCCCGGAGCGGAGGACAGATCCGTTTCAACATTGACCGCTTTATAGATCAACGTTTTAATAAAACTCTTTGCATCGGTTTTAAGGAAGGTACATAGTTCATCTATGGTTTTTACTTCCGGTGTATCGATCTTTTCTACCGGCGGGGTGTTGATCGCATCACGGGCATTTTCGGGAGAAGGCCGGGTGATGTAGTCGGATTTACATTCAGCTTTTTCAACATTGGCAGCATAGTCGCAGTTTTTACAGAGGAGCAATGTGTTGTCTCCAATATCACTTTCCACCATAAATTCTTCCGATCCCGAACCGCCCATGGCCCCCGAATCAGCTTTGACGGGAATTACCGTAAGACCGCAGCGTTTGAATATCTGCCGGTAAGCTCTTCCCTGTGCCTGATAATGTTCATCCAGGCTTTCTTCGCTGGTATGAAAGGAATAAGCATCCTTCATAATAAATTCGCGGCCTCTCATTACACCGTACCGGGGACGAATCTCGTCGCGGTATTTGGTATTGATTTGATAAAGGGAAAGAGGAAGCTGACGATAGCTGGAAAGTTCGTCCCGGACAATACTTGTAAAGGCTTCTTCTGCTGTCGGAGAAATTACAAAATCCGCACCTACTCTGTTTTTTACCCGCAGCAGTGCTTCTCCCATGGAATCCCAGCGGCCGGATTCTTTCCAAAGTTCGCCGGGTACAACAACGGTGGGTTTTATTTCCAGAGATCCGATGGCATCCATTTCTTCCCGGACTATTCTTTCTACTTTACGAAAACAGCGAAGGCCCAGGGGCAGGTAGGCAAAGAGGCCGTTGGAAAGTTTACGGATCATCCCGGCACGGAACATTAACCTGTGGCTGGCTATAATTGCATCCCCCGGAACTTCACGAAGCGTGGGAATAAATGTCTGAGAATACTTCATTATACTTACCTTAGCTCACCTGACCGTAACCCGAATCATGCTTCCGTTGGCCAGGGCAATTATTCCTTTTAACGGATGGGTTCCCTGTTTTTTATAGGGAGATGTCTCCGCTATGGCCTGTGAATCCATTGTTTGAACGGTAAACCGCAATAAGTTCCGGCCTATCCGGACAACCTGATTGTTTTCGTTGCCGATGCCGGGCAGTATGGCTGACGGTGAATTAAGCATAAAACCCCCGAAAGGCGGGATCTTTTTTATCAGTGTTTCTTTTTCATCGGTGATAACAATCTCTTTGGTTTTAAAAGCTCTGATAAGAAACACAATAAGAAGGATTAAAAGAAGCGGTATCAGTATCAGGCATGCAATAAGCGCCGGCAGCGGAATACCCAAAGATTCGGCTAATCTGCGGAGAAAACCCATAATACCGGCGTTTTGCTGTTCATTCAGTTTTTGTTCTTCTTCCAGCCGGCGTGCTTCTTCTTCCCTTGCCCGCTCCTCTTCTTCCAGTTGAGCTATAAGAGCGTTAGTTTCTATTCCGCTTAAATCTGAATCGGTGTTTAATAATTCCGAACCGGGAATGAGTCCTGCTACATCACCGGCAGCAGTCTGGTCTCCTATACCAATTACATAAAGAAACCATGCGCCCCGGGAAATCCTGTTTCCAATGGATTTGAATCGTTCATCCACGGACAGATCAACTCCCCGGTATTTACTGTCCGGAGGCGGAGCGTTAAGGCCATCTGTAATAAAGAGGATCACGCGCCGTGTTCCGGCTTTTTCCGGCCTTTCAATAATTTCTGCAGTTTTTTCCATGGCAACGCCGATGTCAGTAAAATTGTCGGTTGGTTCCAATCGGGCCAGATCAGCTTTTAGCGCTGCCCTGTCGGCATCGGAATTAATGGTACGTGTGAACTGTTCTCTTGCATTCGTACCAAAAAGAACCAGGGTAAAATCATCGCCGTTTTTAAGAAGGCCGTCAATCACCTCACGATCCAGATAATTCTTTACATTGGTAAACCTGTTTTCTTCCTGCATACTCCCCGAAACATCCAGGATTACGACAAAATCCCGTCTTTTAGTATCCTGGTCTGCCTGAGACTGGGCAAAGAGAGAATATCCACCAATAAAAAATATTATTCCGGTAATTAGTAAAACGATCCTGAGGTTTTTCATCTAATTCCTCCTTGGGATTATTCCTCTTTGGAAGCATTGCTTAAACATTCAATTGCCTGAATAGTATACCGGATTACAGAGAATAAATCAATGTTTACGGAAAGGATGAGCTTTTTAAAACTTCAGTTTTGGAAAAGCCCCGGATAGTAAAACCTGCTTCCTTTACGGAAGGTAATCCAGATTCCGGCTGCAAAAAGCAGTACGCTTATTATAATGGATACTTTGTCCGCCGTTTTAAAGGGTTTTCCGGAATACCAGCTGCGTTTTTTGTTTTTACCGAACCCCCGCAATTCCATGGCACGGCTTATCACCTCAATGCGATCCAGGGATGAAAGGATTAGCGGCAGCAGAAGGGGAACGGTTCTTTTAAGCCGTTTGACAAATGACACTTTTTTGGAAAGTTCCAGGCCGCGCGCCTGCTGGGCCTGGGAAATTGCTTCGTAGTCCCGCTGAATGTCGGGAATGTAACGCAGTGTCAGGCTTACGGAAAAGGAAGCTGTATAGGGAACACCAATTTTATTAAGGGATGAAGCAAATTCACTTGGATGGGTAGTTACAATAAGCAGTATGGCCGGCGGAATAATAGTAATATATTTAAGCAATATATTGAATTCGTAAAAAATCTGTTCCATGGTAAGGGTAAAACGTCCGGCTCCTTCCAAAATTACATTTCTGGACTGATAGATTGTTACACCCTGTTCCGGGGCAAAAAGATAAATCGCCAGAAGATTTAATGTTAAAAACAAACCCGCCAATTTTAAAATAAAGGATATTTCGGAAAAACGGATTTTTGAAATACCGAATAAGATTATCCCTGAACCTGCCAGGATAATAAGAATAGGAGTATTAAAGCTTACCATTACCAGGACAGACCACAGCAAAAATATAATTAGTTTTGCGGCGCCGGTAAGGGCGTGAACAGGGGAGTTTCTTTCAATATATGACAACATTCTATAACCTGTCATTATTTGCCCTTTTTTTTCTGTCAAATGCAATATATCGTCCTGCAAATCCCCGCGGATCGGGAAGAGAAGCGTTCATAGCCAATGTGTAAAGACTGGTCTTTTTTAAACTTGCTTTTTCTATAATTTCATCGTCGGTAAGTATTTCAAAAGGCTTCTGATCAGCTATAAGATTTCCGTCGGACAGAACCACCGCCCTTGTACAATATTCCAGCATAAGATGCATATCATGGGTAATAAGAAGCAGGGAAATATCCAGTTCCCGGTTAAGGCGAAGGAGGAATTCCATAAATTCGGTATAATGACGGTAATCCTGCCCTGCTGTCGGTTCGTCAAGGATCATTAAGGAAGGACGCAAAATCAAAATCGATGCAATGGTAAGCCGCTTTTTTTGACCGTAACTTAATGCATTTACCGGCCAGTTTCTGAAAGGATAAAGTCCGCATATCTTAAGGGCTTCGTAAACTCTTGTTTTTATTTCTGTTTCCGGAACAGCTCTGGTTCTGAGTCCCAGTGCCAGTTCATCATATATAAGGGGGAAACAGATCATCTGATTGGGATTTTGCATTACATAGCCTATCTTTTCCGCTCTTTCCATTATGGAAAGCCCGGCTAAATCCTGTCCGCTGTAAAAAATCGTACCCGAATCGGGCTTTACAAAACCGCATATACATTTGGCTATGGTTGATTTTCCCGAACCGTTTCTGCCTACAAGTCCCATACATTCTCCGGGAGCCAATGCAAAGGAAATATCGTTTAAAGCTTCCTCCTTCTGCCCGATATAACGAAAATGTAAATTTTTGATTTCCAAACCGCCCTGACAAGGCGGCGCCTGTACCGTACCGGCATACTCAACATGCAATTCATCTTTTTGTTCTTCGGCAAGCTGTTTGTCCCATTCCCTCAGCGGCTGGTAGTCAGGCTGGATGTTCATGCCGGTTCCTGCTTTTATTCCCGCATAGGCAAGGGCGCTTAGGTACAAAGGTTCCCGTATACCTGTTTCTTTAAGAATATTCAACGCCAGCAGTTCATCCGGTTTTTTGTCTGCGATTATCCTTCCGCGATCCATTACAATAATCCGATCCACCGGACGGTAAAGAACATCTTCAAGCCGGTGTTCCACAATCAGAATGGTCTTGTCTGTTTTTTTGTGGAGTTCATCAATTAGTTCTATTGCATCTTCTCCCGCAGCCGGGTCCAGATTTGCCAGCGGTTCATCAAAAAGCAATATGTCTACATTGTCTATCAGGACACCTGCCATGGAAATTCGCTGTTTCTGCCCGCCCGAAAGATCCTGCGGACTTTTTTCCAGATGCGCTTTCATGTTTACCAGCATTGCGGTTTCCTGAACCCTGCGGTGCATTTCTTCCGTAGGAATACAATCGTTTTCCAGGGCAAAGGCAATATCCTCTGCGGCGCTAAGTCCGACAAACTGTCCGTCGGTATCCTGTAAAACCGTACCTGCTTTTTTTGAGATGTCAAAAATATCAAAGTTCCGGATGTCTTCTCCAAATAGCTGCAGTGTTCCTGTGTTTTCGCCCTTGTAGGCATGGGGAATAATTCCGTTAATACAGTGAACCAGAGTGGACTTTCCCGATCCGGAAGGGCCCAGGATTAGAATTTTTTCTCCCTGATTTACCGTCAGGGTAATATCAATAAGGGTTGGCTCTTTTTGAGATCTATATTTAAAAGAAAAATTATTAAATAAAAGAGCGGGATTTTTCTCAATCACCGGGAAAGTCTAAATCCCAATGGGCTAAAAAGCCCATTGGGGATTTATTCCTCCTTTAAACTGCCTGCTTTGGTTCTTGTTTTGGAATATGCAAAGGCAAGCAGTGTTCCCAGAATCAACACTACTAAAATATTCAGGGCTGCGGCTACAAGGCCCTGAAGGTATACTTTATCTGAAGGTTCCTGATAAATAAAAATATCCAGCGTCGGAGCGATTCCAACCCAGGCTATGATATTGGCTGCAACCTGAATGCCGTTAAAAATGACTGCTTGCTTTATTCCGAATTCACCTTCTTCCAGTCGGTAGAGCTTCCAGAAAACACCTATTGCCAGTCCGTAGAGAGCATCGGCAATTACCCATGTCCACCAAATACCCCACCCAAAAGTCAGGTCTACCAAAGTATGACCGATAAAGCCTATTAAAAGGCCTGCAATGGGGCCAAAGATAGCGGCAAAAATGGAAAGGATTGCAATACCAAGATTAAGATTTGTATTGGGAACGCCGGAAGGAAGAGCGACAAAGCGCATCAGGACAAACATTAATGCCGAGCCAATGCCAATAGCAACCACGGTTTTTACAGAAAGCGTCTTTTTTTCCATAACTTTTTCCTCCGAATGTAATCAAAAATAAGCAACATAATAATTATGTCAATATTTTCTTGCAGTGTCTATAGCTCATGGTTACGAAAAACTGGAATATATTGTATACTTATACCAGAGTGCGTGATTTTTTTGTTGAAATACTATATACTCTGGGGTTTTTGGCCAAGACATTAAGAGGGGTAGGGGCTTTTATTTTTCGGGGAAAGGCATCCCGAAAGATCCTTGTTATGCAGATCCTTTTTACCTTTGTGGATGCTTTAAGCATTTCCGCCCTTTTGGCCATAGGCATTGGGGCAGCGGTAAATGTTATTGGTATTCCGTATTTAACCATGCTCGGTCAGCAAAAGATGATATACCCCCTCTTAATCATTATAATTACCCGGGAATTAGGACCGCTTCTTGGAGCTTTTATTATCATTGCACGTTCGGCAACTGCTATTGCCACAGAAATGGCCACCATGGTAATTTCACACGAAGTTGAAGCGTATGTTTCTGTTGGAGTTGACCCAATAGAACATTTGGCCGTTCCCCGTTTTTTGGGTGTTACCGTTTCTCTGTTTCTCCTGAATGTGTTTTTTTCCATTTTTGGCCTGGTGGGATCCTTTGCCGTGGCCCAGCTGTTTAATCCCCTGCCCCCGTCCATATACTTTAACTATCTTCTGGAAGATTTAATGATCAGTGATATTATTGTTTCGTCGGTAAAGAGCATTTGTTTTGGGATGATTATCTCTCTTATGGCGATCATGAGGGGTTTTGGTGTGGAACGTGCCAGTACAGAGATCCCTGTAGCAGGGCTTCGGGCGGTGGGTTCTTCTTTCCTTTGGGTCATTATTGTGGATATCATTATTTGCGCTGTGTATTATATGAGCTAGGTGTGAGGTTTAATATGAGGGCCTACGGCCCTCGAGCGCAAGGAAATTATACTAGTTCGCCGCAAGGAGCGGCGTGTGCATGAGGGCCTACGGCCCTCGAGCGCAAGGAAATTATTTTAGTTCGCCGCAAGGAGCGGCGTGTGCATGAGGGCCTACGGCCCTCGAGCGCAAGGAAATTATTTTAGTTCGCCGCAAGGAGCGGCGTGTGCATGGAGATTTTGAATTTAAAAAGCATTTCCTTTTCTTCCCAAAGTACAAATATTATTCAAGGGGTTAATCTTTCCATTAATGAAGGAGAAAGCATAGCTTTTGTCGGTCCATCGGGCTGCGGCAAGAGTACCCTTCTTAAACTTTGTGCAGGATTGATAATCCCTTCCGAAGGGGAAGTTTGTTACAAAGGCAAAAATATACAAATTATGAACCGTGTTGAAAACCTGGAATTCCGCCGTGAAAGCGCTTTTGTCTTCCAGGATTCGGCCCTTTGGGCAAACCAGAGTCTGCAGCAATGTCTGGAACTTCCCTTGCGGATACATTTTCCGGAAATGCCCGTAAAAGAGCGGCAGCGGCGTATCGATGAAGTGGTAGAGATTGTTGGTTACAAACGGAGTCTTGCAATTCGGCCTTCAAATCTTTCCATGGGTGAACAAAAACTAATTGGTTTTGGACGGGCGCTGCTGTGCAGGCCATTGCTGCTCTTTTTGGATGAATGGGTTGAGTCTTTGGATGATTATGCGGCTAACCGCCTTATCGCTCTTGTAAAACAGCACAAGAAAGATAATAATACAATTGTATTTATTAGTCACAATATGGGGATAATCCGGAGTTTGGCGGATCAAGTGATTATGCTGGTGGAGGGTCAAATTCATCTTAAAATGACCCATGAACAGATCGACAGCAGCCGTGAACTCTCGGATTTACTTGAAAAGGGAATCACGTAAAAAGGTACGGAAATGAAATTTAAAATCCGGTATGCAGAACAAATAGTCGGTCTCCTGATAGTCATTGCCCTGCTTTCTCTGATTTTTGTGGTTTTTATGCTTGGCAGAACCCAGCGCTGGTTTTCCAGAAACTATACCTATAAAGCATATGCGTCGAGCGCTTCTGGCTTAAGTTCAAATTTGGCCGTAACCTGTCGCGGTATTGTTATTGGGAATGTTAAATCTTTCGTCCTTACCGAAGATAACAGGGTTGAAGTAATCTTTACAATTCAGGATGAGTACAATGACAGAGCCAAGCTGGGATCGCTGGTTGAAGTGATGGTAAGTCCAATTGGTTTTGGAAGTCAATTTATCTTTTATCCGGGCAATGGTGATGCCCTGGAAGAAGGCGCGACAGTGCCGATGCGGGATTCTCTGGAAGGAAGGGTTTATATAGCAAACGGCCTTGCACATATTCCGCCTCAGGAAGATGCAATTGCCGATCTTCTTGAAAAAGCAATGGAAATAGCTGACGGACTGACCGTAAGACCGAACGAGAAGCCAACCATCGCTTTGGGTCAGATTATTGCCAACATAGAAAAGTTAACCGCAAACCTGGCTGCAGATATGGCCAATCCAAACGGCGTCAGAAGTATTATTAATGGCGATGCTCAAACGCTCAATGCCCTGGAAGCGTCTCTTGTTGCTCTGGCAGGAACTCTGGATAATATTGAAAAAACTACCAATTATATTCCCCGGGAAATGCCGCAAATACTCAGTCTCCTGACCGAAGCGCGTACTGCAGTCAGAGCTGCCTCAGACGTGCTCATTTCTCTCCGGAATAATCCCCTGCTAAGAAAAGGGATCCCTGAGCATGCCGAAATTGATTCCAGCGGTACTAATCCACGGGATATCCGGTTCTAGGGTGGGAGAGCAAAGATGAGAAAAATATATATTAATATTTATACAGGATGCATACTTGCTCTTTTAATGGCGCTGTTATTTTCCGGTTGTTCTTCTGTTCCAAAGCGGCCGCCCGAGGTTTTTACTGTTCAGTCCATGGCCGATACTCTGATAGGTCAGGCCAATCTGGAAGCAGATCAGGCAAATTTTAGAGAAGCGCTGTTAATGTTAGACGAAGCATGGCGGCTTGCTATAATGACCGACCGTCCGGCTTTGCGGATTCGGGTAAACCTTGCCAGGGCAAGTACCATGTATTCTCTGGGGCGTATTGAGGATGCGGAAAGAATCTGGAGAGGAGCGGAAATAGAAGCTGAATTTTCCGGAGAACCTCTTCTTGCTTCGGCCAGCCGGGTGTTCCGTGCCAGAAGCCTGTTGCTGGCCGGGAAAGCAGATCCGCAAGAAACGCTTGCCCTGGCTCAAGCCGAACTGGACAAACTTAAACATGACAGAATGCTCTATGCAGTATGCTGGACTGTAAAGGGTCTGGCTGAAAAAGAATTGGGTCTTTATGCAGACGCTGAAAAGTCCATAATGAATGCACTTTCCATTCATACAAAAGATAATTATCTGGAACAGGCCGGCTATGATTGGTACCTTATCGCTTCTGTTCGTTCTGTTTCCGGAAACTATCGCGGCGCTCTGGAAGCCTTAAACCGCGCTGTAGATTTTGACCGCCGTGCAGAAAATACCTTTGGGTTGGGAATGAACTGGGCCGCCATAGGCGATGTATTCAGCAAACTTGGAAACCAAAATGCTGCAAACATGTCCTGGCGACGTTCGGCGGAAATTTTCCGAGCCATGGACAAACCTGCCATGGCCAGAGAAGTGGAAAGTCGTGTCATTCCGACTGACAGTCGGCGAAGATGAATAACCTGACCACAGTGGTCAAAGAGGTTTTGGAAAAATATATCACCTCAGCATTTTCTTTAGTATTTCCAGTCCCTGATCTATTTCTGCATCACTAATAATGTACGGCGGAAGAAGCCGCAGGGTATTGGTTCCGGCGCTTAAAAGAAGTAGTCCGGGATTGTCTTTCAGAGATGCCTCCAGAATTGGCCATGCTTCGATATCAAGGTCAATGCCCAGCATCATTCCCCGTGCACGGATTTCCTTAATGTGAGGGTGATTCCACGATTCCAGTACGGTTTTAAATTTTTGCCCCTTGCGTTTTATCTCGCCAAGAAAAACAGGATTGGCTACTGTATCCAGAACAACCGCTCCCGCCGCACTGGCCAAAGGGTTTCCTCCGAATGTGGAACCGTGATCGCCTGTCTGTAAAACTTCGGCGGTTTTTTCTCCTGCAAGAAATGCTCCTGCGGGAACGCCTCCGGCCAGACCTTTTGCAAGGGTAACAACATCAGCTTTTACTCCGTATTGTTCACAGGCAAGAAAGGTTCCTGTTCTTCCCAGACCGCATTGAATTTCGTCAAACATTAATAATATGTCCCGTTCGGCGCAGAGTTTTGCTGCCGCCCCGATAAATTCATCGCTTTGTGGCCGTATACCGCTTTCGCCCTGTACAGCTTCCAGTAAAAATCCCGCCACGGTTTTTTGGTCCAGCGCCTTTTCCAAAGTATTTAGATCGTTGCCTTCTATATAAACAAAACCTTCGGTAAATGGGCCGAAATCCTTGTGGAACTTTTCCTGTCCCGTGGCGGACAACGTGGTAATTGTCCTGCCATGGAAACTTCCTTTAAGTGTTACGATGGTATGGCGGCCTGGTCCGTATTTTGCCAGTGAATATTTTCTGGCAATTTTACAGGCTCCTTCATTGGCCTCGGCGCCGGAATTACAGAGAAAGACTTTTTTCATAAAAGCTCCGGCGCAGGCGGCAACAAGCTTTTCGGCAAACAGCAGGGCGGTTTCGCTTTGAAAATAATTGCAGGTATGGATTAGTTTTTCCGCCTGTGCAGCGATTGCATGCACCAGGGCAGGATGATTGTGACCGAGGCAATTAACAGCAATGCCGGAAGTAAAATCCAGATAAGGTTTTTCCGAACTGTCGTAGAGCCATGCACCATTGCCTTTTACAAAAGTAACAGGGAGCCGGTGGTAGGTATTCATTAAAAAATTATTCATTGGTATCTCCATTAACTATCATCGTACCGATTCCTTCGTTGGTAAACAATTCTATCAGCAAAGCGTGGGGAAGCCGCCCGTCAATAACATGGGCTTTTTTTACTCCGCCGTCCAGGGCTATGGCACAGCAATCCGCCTTGGGGATCATCCCCTTGCTTATCACGCCATCTCGTTTTAATTTGTCCAGCTCGGAACGGGTTAGTGTTTTAATAAGTGAGTTTTCGTCCTTTACTTCTTTAAGGATGCCCTTTATGTCGGTCATAAGAATTAGTTTTTCCGCTTTCAGAGCGGCAGCGATTTCGGCGGCAGCCGTATCAGCGTTTACATTAAAAACCTTGCCTGCGTCAGTTCCTGTTCCCAAAGCAACGGAAGACACTACGGGGATTGTTCCGTTGGCCAGAATATTTTCCAATATCCGTGCATCAACCGATACAATTTCTCCGACAAGGCCAATGTCTTCGCCATCCGGTTTGTACTGCTTTGCCCTGATCAATGCACCGTCTATGCCGCAAAGCCCAAGAGCGCTGCCTCCGGAATTTTCTATTAATGCGGTAATCTCCTTGTTTACTTTACCGCAAAGAACCATCTGAACAATTTCCATTGTTTCTTCGTCGGTATAACGCAAGCCCTGTACAAAGCGGCTTTCTTTTCCCAGCGCTTTTAGCATACCTTCTATTTCCGGCCCGCCGCCGTGAACAAGCACTGTTTTAATTCCGACACAGGACATGAGGATCAGGTCTTCCATTACCGCTTTTTTCAGCTCGGCGTTAATCATGGCATTGCCGCCGTACTTTACTACCATGGTACTGCCTCTGAATTGTTTGATGTACGGCAGTGCGCAAATTAGTATTTCTGCCCGATCGGCATTGTTTATTTCCTTCATTGCAGCCTCTGTTTCCGGTATTTACGAGCGGTAATCGCCGTTAATTTTTACATAGTCGTAGGAGAGATCACAGCCCCAGGCAACAGCTTCGCAGTTTCCGTTTCCGACAATGGCATGAATATCTATTTCTTCTTCCATTAATATTGTTTTTGCTTTTTCTTCCGAAAAAGAAAGAACTTCGCCGTTTTTAAAGACCGGAAGGGAACCTGCCGGGGAAGCAAATGTTACCGATGCTTCTTCCGGCTTAAAAGGAATGCCTGCATAACCCAGGGCGCACAGTACCCTTCCCCAATTTGCATCGGCGCCGAAACAGGCAGCTTTTACAAGACTTGAACCAGCCACCGAACGGGCCAGGGCGGCTGCATTTTCTTCACTGGCTGCGCCGCTTACCGTTACTGAAATAAGCCGTGTAGCGCCTTCTCCGTCCCTGGCCATAGCTTTGGCCAGTGTGGTACAAACCGTCTCCAGCGCCGAAGCAAAAGTTTCCCATGCAGGTCCTTCGCCGTTAATCAGATTATTTTCCGCCGCTCCGTTTGCCATGACAATGGCCATGTCGTTGGTTGACATATCTCCGTCTACGGTAAGCCTGTTAAAAGAACGATTCACCGCCCGTCGCAGTGCCTTGTCAAGCATAACAGCATTAATTGCCGCATCAGTTGTGATTACGCATATCATTGTTGCCATGTTGGGATGAATCATTCCCGATCCTTTTGTCATTGCACCGATTCTGACAGGGGAAGCATTTCCGGGTAATTCAAATTCTATTGCCGTAAATTTTTTCCTGGTATCGGTTGTCATAATCGCTTCGAGAGCAGCATCACCGCCGTTATCGGTAATACCGGCAGCAAGTTCTGCCATTCCGGCTTCGATTCGTTCTATAGGCATAGGTACGCCTATTACACCTGTGGACGCAACGGCAGTTTCTTCTGTTGCAATGCCGAGTTTTTCCGCCGTCATTTCTGTCATGCGCCGGGCTGCTTCCAATCCGGCTTGTCCAGTGCAGGCATTGGCATTTCCCGAATTGGCAATAAGCGCTCTGATCTTCCCGGATTTACCATGTTCCCGGCTTACAATAACGCTGGCTGCCTGAACGATGTTTGAAGTAAACACTGCCGCTGACGTACAAGGCTGCTGCGAGAAAACAAGCGCCAGATCCCGCTTGGATGCACTTTCTTTTATACCGCAACGAATACCCGAGGCAAGAAAACTATTGGGAGCGCAGATTCCCCCATTAATCTCTTTCATAATTCGAGTATGCCCGTTTTTTTCTTTTTTTTCTATATGGGTGAACTTGTTCCAAAATTCTGCCAGTTTCGGAACAAGTTCATTTATCAAATTCCAGTATTATTGCATCCTGTATTGAACCATCTCCCTGTATTTTACCGCTTCCGGTTTCTTCGTCCAATAAGGATAATACAAAAAAATAATTATCATATTCAGGGGAAAACTTATTCATTTCATATACAGTTTCATTACAATAGGCATACTCCGTAACAAGAACAGGTTTATCTGTATTGCCGCCTGAAATTGCCGTAACAGCGTCAATTTCTATTGCACGCCACCAGCCGTCCACAAGGTATATTACACCTTTATAAGGCTCCATTCCCTCAACTGTACTGGTTTCACTTTTATACTCACCCCAGTTTGCCCCGTAAAAAGATATAGGTTTGTTCATCGCCGTTTTATTTTTTAATGTACCGACTGCTTCTTTAAAAGTAACATTATCATATGTTGTAAGAATAATGACATCGTCCAGTTCTTCTATTTCAAATTTTTTCGCAAGTTCATTCAGTTCAGGCGCATGTTCAATAATATCAGCTCTGGTATTTCCTTCACAGCCTTTGGCTCCCAATGCCAATATGGACGATAATACAGCAAATGCCGCAAAGAGGCGCAGTCTGTTCTTTTTCATAGTCAGCCGCGGGATGCGGTTTTTCCCTAATCTTTAAGTTTTGCCAAATACGGGGCGTATTGCTTGTCCGCTTCAGCAATATGTGTAAGTAACCAATTTTTAAGGAACTGGGCCAGTTCAAAAGGTTCTGTGGATCCTGTATTAAAATCCTGAATTGCCTTTCCGACCACAGCTAAAAAATCATCGTGCAGCTTTCTGTGATCATTCAGATTTGGAAAATTGGCTTCCAGCATATACTTGTCTTCGTCAGAGAAGTGGTTTCTGGCGTATTCTGCGGCTCTTTTAATCGTTTGTAAAAAGGCTTTGTCAGCAGCATCAGTTCCCTGTTTGCAGCTCTCAAAGAGTTCATTAGTCATCTTTACCAGCTCTTTGTGCTGGGTGTCTATGGGTTCGAAACCTACTGAATACGCGTCATTCCAAACAACAGAATCTTCATTCATACATAACTCCTTCTTTGATTAATTAGTACAATTCTTGTTAAGAATAGCACGAGACATTGAAATAATCAAGCTAAAATAATGCCGGCAGGGCAGTAAGTCCTTCTGTTTCGTCAAAGCCGCAGATGATATTCATGTTTTGTACTGCCTGTCCCGCCGCTCCTTTGACCATGTTGTCGATTGCAGATTCGACAATCAGCACCGAACCGGTATGATCCAGATGAACCGACAAATCGCAATAGTTGGATTGCCGGACTCTGTTGGTGGATGCATACGCATTTTCCGGCAGTACACGAACAAAGGGTTCGTCTTTATAGAACAGTGCATAACCATTCCGGGCTGTCGCTTCCTTTTCGGCTATTTCTTTTGACTGCGGTCTTGTTGAGGATGTAACAGGATCGTGTTCCAGAGGAATATACACTGTGGCGAGAATCCCGCGGTTTAACGGTCCCAGATGGGGGGTAAATATCAGGGGAACAAAACGGCCGGCCATTTTTGCAATGGTACTGTTAATTTCCGGAGTATGGCGGTGGGCGCCAACCTTGTAGGCGCTTACCGAATCTGAACATTCAGAAAAGTGATTGGTACGGCTTGGTTCCCGGCCAGTTCCGCTTACTCCCGAAATAGCATCGGCAATAATCTGTCCCGGTCCATGTTTTATGTAATTATTGCCGGCAGTATTGGCATTTTCACAGAGAGCCGGATAACAGGCCAGGCTTACCGCAGTAGGGTAACAGCCGGGATTACCGATTATGCAAGGGCCTGCAGCGGCGAGTTTTTTGATTCGTTCTCTATTGAACTCCGGAAGGCCGTAAATTCCGCGTTGATGGAGTTCCGGGTGCTGCCAGGGTTTTCCGTACCAGGCAGAATAAGTTTCGTGGTCATCAAAACGAAAATCCGCCGAAAGATCGATGTAGGAAATCCCTTTTTTAAGACATAAGGCAGCATAGCCTTCTCCGGTTCCTGCGGGAAGGGCGCCGAAAACAATATCGGATGCAGAAACACACGCTTCCGGCGTTGTCAATATTGATCCGGTATCTCCGAATTTTGCCAATGCAGGATTGCATTCTGCTTTACCGGCACCGAGAAAATTGGGGTATATCGAAGTAATGGTTTCACCCGGTTTGCTTACCGATGCCAAAACAAAGCCGGTAATTTTTGGATGAGCGGTCAATAATCTGACAAGTTCGGCTCCGGCATAACCTGCAGCGCCAATTATTCCTGCAATCATAGTATTGTTATACACTTGTTTTCTTTGAAAGGTCTATGGTAGAAACCATTACAGCGGCAATAATAATTAATCCGCCCAGCATGGCGATAATTGTAGGTTTTTCTCCCGTTACCAGAAGTACCCAAACAGGATTAAGAATTGGCTCAATTGCGGCGGTAAGCATGGCCTGAACAACGGGAACACGTTTGATTCCGTATGCAAAAAGCAGCGAAGCCATGCCAAGTTGTACTACGCCCATAAACAGAATTGATGTGGTGTTTGCGATAGTAAAGGAAGGCGGGTGCAGAAATAAAAAGGGTATACTTGCAAAAAATGTAAGAATATGGGCAAGAATCAGGGCGTCTGCCGGGTTGCCGTCTTTTTGGATACGCAAAAAAACCGAGTTAGCTCCAAAACTGATTCCCGACAGCAAAGCCAGGAGATTCCCCGTAGAAGAACCGCCGGCAAGACCATTTTTAAAAAAGAGGCACAGGCCGCCAATCACCATTGCCAGGCTTATCCAGTTTACCATTCTGGGTTTTTCCTTTGCCAGAATCCAGCCTAACAGTGCAGCCCAGACCGGAGCGCTGTACTGGAGTAAAATTGCATTGGCGGAAGTGGTAAGTTTATTTGCCGATACAAAAAGAAGCATCGTAATGCTATAGGCGAAGCCTCCGCCCCAGAGATAACGAAGTTTAAAAGGAACCATTCTTCGCCTGGCTGACAGAAAGCGGATTGTTAACATAAACAACCCTGCAATTAATGAACGCAGCCCGGCAATAACTATTGGGTCCCAGTTAATTAATTTGATAAACAGACCGCTGGTACTCCACAGGACGGCACAGAGAAATACCGCTCCCTGCCCCAAACGCGTAGAGTTGTGATTAAAGACTTGACTCATGAATTGATTTCCAGAATCGATAAAGCTTTATCGAACAGTTCGCTGTCTTCGTTTTCTATGGTTGATGAATTCATGGACGATCTGATTATTCCGATCATTTTGATTTTTACGTCCGGTTCGTCTATTACACCATCCAGCAGGCGCTGTGTATAGCGTCTGCTTAAATAGGAAACAGACTGAGCTTCGTCTTCGTTTTCCCACCGGTGCATTTCTATAAAACCATTTTTATATTCAAGCGTTCCTGTTTCATAACAATTAATATACACTTTTTCACAGTCGCCCTGTTCGGTAAATAATACTTTGCAATAATTTCTTGTAAAATCCGCACGTAATTCTTCGCAGTATTTTAAAATAATTGTTTCGTTAATATGAAGCAGTATAACCCGTGATAATTTGCCGCAAATATAATGTTTATAATGCTTGAATACATCGTCCGGGTATCTTCCGCTGAAGTGGGCTGTTATTCTTTCGATTAAAGGTTTAGTGGTTTCCAGCAATTTTTTGGGAGGGATGTCTTTGAGCATAAGACGCAGCCCTGAATCAATCCATTCCTTTTTAACAATGTAAGGTTCATTGAGTATATCCCTTATTTCCCAGCGATCTTCATCTGCGCCTTTTGGAAAAAAGATTTCCAGCGCTGCAGTACCGGGAACTGTATCCAGACGGACAAAACAATTTTTTACACTGCCGGACAATATTCCGTTTTCCAGAATGAGCTTTGAATCTTCGCTGGTTTGCACCATGCCTTATGATACTCTTATTACAGGATTAGTGCAAAGGTACCGGCAGTGATCAATATTCCGCCTATAATTGTTTTTATTGTAACAGCTTCTTTCAGGACAATAAAGGCCAAAACCATGCCTATTACGACACTGAATTTATCGACGGGAATTACTTTTGATGCTTCTCCGATTTGCAGGGCACGGTAATAACAGAGCCAGGATAAACCTGTTGCAATACCGGATAAAACCAGGAAAACAATATTTTTTCTGCCCAGGTGTACAAGATCCTGTTGTTTTCCGGTAATAAAAACAATGCCCCAGGCAAGAAGAAGCACTACGACGGTACGGATCGCAACCGCCAGATTGGAGTTAATGTTTTCTATGCCGATTTTGGCCAGAATTGAAGTGAGTGCTGCAAAAACAGCCGACAAAAACGCAAATAAAATCCACATGGTGTCCTCCGGTAATATATAGGATAATTTGAATTTGTTTTACTTCAAATTAATACTATAAATTGTGCCTGAATCAGAACCAAAATATATTTTACCTTTATATATTGACGGAGAAGATAATACATCTTCTTCAACCTGTCCTTGCCAAAGTTTTTGCTTGCTTTTGGTGTCATATTCAATGATATATGATTTATTAAATGTTGAAATGGCAATTACATTTTCTCCGTTAAGAACAGGCTGCGTGTAGACATTCACTTCGGTCGGAAACGAATGCAATAATTCTCCTGTCTGTTTATTTATTGAGACAATTGTATGTTCGTCGGAAGTACCGGTATACAGGATATCTCCTACAGAAACTGAACCTCCCGAAAACCATGTTGTTTTATTAAATGAAAATGTTGACCATATTACTTCGCCGCTGGTTCCGTCAATACAGTGCATTTTTGTACTTCTTCCGCCGGCGTATAATTTTCCATTGTCTATATGAATGGGAGCATAAACTCTGTCGCCTATGAAAGTTCTAAAAACCAATTGCCTTTTTTCTGTATCAACACAGCACATGTATCCTGAATAATCTGTATAGTAAAGTTTTCCATTGTCATAATTAACGCCTGAGTATGACACTCCCGGACTTTCTGAAGGCAGCGTCCAGATTATATTGCCCTTGTTTATATCAACAGCCACAAGTTCACCGTCAAGCGTAAGATAGTATGCAATTCCGTTTGAAACTGCAACATACGAATCGTTAAATGTCCATCTGTCCTGACTTGCTCTTGTTGATTTTTTGGAAGGATGTGTTACCTTATAAAGTTCATTTCCATTTATACAATTTAAAATATACAGGGTATTTCCCGCATTAAAGATAATTTTGTCATCGGTAATTACCGGCCATGTTTCAACTGCTTCGTCGGTAGAATACATCCATGCCATTTTCTTGCCGGAAATATTTATCGCATAAAATTCGCAATTCTCATTTCCAAAATAAAGCCTGCCATTGTCTGTTACAATGGCTGAACGAATTTTGGAATTGGTTTGAAAAAACACTTTTGGCGTTCTTTCAAATTTGTTTATTCCGCATGAAGAAAGTAAAACACAACTCATAAGCAAAGCAATCAACTTCATTTTTTCATCCTAAATTTAATGCTGATATATGATTTATTTTTTTTGCGTAAAATGTCAAGATATCAATTCTGCAAGTTTCAATGAAACTTATTCCCTGTTTTTATCCCAAATTAAAAGTTTCTGCTGCATATTTTCAATAATATTACCAGGTAATGTTATATGTACAGGTTTCCGCGCCATTAGAACGACACTCTTTGGTATCATCATGTTTTACCAGCGCGTCCGGTTGAAATTTATGCGCCATTGCAGTAATGATCCCGTGATCAAACGCACACGGATAGGGGTTTCGGCTTACACTGATGATCAGGTTCTTCCCGGAACGATCCCGATCGTAACCGTAATGACCGATTCCTTCAATCATGGTTCCGTCATTAATGTCAAACAACGGAGCGCCGTTTTTTCGATGGTTCAAATGATAGGCAATGTCAATTGCTTTAATTGCGGTATCTATATCTACAACCCACGGCGGAAATTGCGCATTTTCCGGTACAGACAGGCCTATCTTAAAGAGTACCCGGTCGCCTACCTGTTCCGCTATGTTTTTAAACGCTTCAAGCCATGCGTGCTGAGGATACCAACCATTCATATCTATGTGCAATTCTTTATTTACCACGGTCCCGATGTTGACTCTGCTAAAATAACGCCGCGATAAATTGGTAAAGTACCCCAACCCGGCAATAATCGAATATACGGTTGATCCGTTAACTTCAATATCAGGTTCAAAAACTTTATACTGCATTACCGATCCTTTGTGCTTCTTCATGAATTTGTCCGGTACGTTCCGCTAATGTTGAAACACCTGCGGTTATTTTCCTGGTTACAGATTCCACGTCTTCAATATTGTCCATCAATGTATTGATAGACTTGCTGATATCAGCGGTTTCTGTTTCCAAATCGGTTACACCGGAGAGAATCAGAGAACTGGATGCTGTAATTTTTCCCGCTTCATCACGGACTTCGGCAGTAACTTCCTGTATCTGGTGAGTAGCCTGCAGAATCTGAGCGCTGCCTGTTTCCTGTTCATTCATAGCGTTACGAATTGTCTGCTCCTGACTGCGTACTTGATCTACAAGAGCGGCAATTTTTTCAAACTCGTTCTGGGATTGTCCGGCAAAAACGGTAACGCTGGCAATCTCATTCTGTAGATCCTTCAAAATTTTAGTGATGTATTTTCCCTGTGATGAAGAATTTTCCGCAAGTTTTCTAATCTCGTTAGCCACTACCGCAAAACCCTGACCGTACTGGCCGGCATGAGCTGCTTCTATCGCGGCATTCATGGCAAGCAGATTGGTTTGAGCCGCTATTGTCTGAATCATTCTGTTTGCGTCTTGCAGGCCCTCGGAATTCGTAACAAGTGTTTTCATAATTTCAGTTACCTTTTGAATTCCCTCAGTACCTTCATTTGAGGCAACAAGGAGCGCGTTCATTACCTTGTTGTTTTCAGCCAATATATTCGATACCGAAATAATGTTGGCGTTCATCTGTTCAATAGCTGAAGATGACTGGCTAACCGCTGCGGCTTGTTTATCAATCATAGAATCCAGAGCGGTAATATTCCTGTTAATCTGTTTTGTCTGTAAAAAAATATCCGAAACTGACACAACATGGTTAATCGCTCTTGATATACAGGCAAGAAAAGTTTTGTCCATATCCGCAGTTATCTTTACCGCTTCATCTGTCGGTTTTATCAGTTCGCTGACAGCAGTTTTCAAAGTCTCAATTTTTTCTGAAATAAAACCTGTCCGGGAAAAACTTGTCTGTTCTTCATCTTTTACCGCAAGGGGCGGTACCTTTTTCTTTTTAAACAAATCTGTCATCATAAATTTTACCTATTAGCTGTTATATTATCGGATAAAAATTAATAAAAACAACTTTTTTACAAAGGCCATGTGTAGTACCATGCACTTTTTTCTCTTTAAAGGTAAGTTAACCGGATTTTTCCTGCCAAAAACCGCCTTTTGCATGAAACATTAGAAATTCGACATGAATCACAGCACTAAATTATGGTCTATCGCCGGCATTTCTCCATTTGTTTAAGCAGTGCTGCCATGTCTCTGGGTAAGGGCGCTTCAAACACTTTTTCGTTAAGTGTAATTTTGAGAGCATGCAGACCCAGTCGATCCAAAAGCGGCCGTTCATCAGCCTCGTTACCCTGCCAATTACGTTTAAATGAAGAAAGATAAACTCCCTTTTCTGTGCCGTTTCGTGAATGTTTACCGTACAGCGGATCACAAACAATGGGAAAGCTCAACGCCGAAAGATGAACACGTATCTGGTGGGTTCTTCCTGTCTGCGGATATGCTTCTACAACACTGTAATTTCCGGCAGAAAAGAGCAGGGTAAAACCGGTATGGGAACTTTTGCCACGGAATTTATCAATAATAGTAAGGTGTTTTTTGTTGCCGTCCGGTACAAGGAGCAGTTCGCAGCTTGTCTTGCCATCGGGCCAGAATGGACGGCCATGGATTACGGCAATGTATGTTTTTGCTACCTGCCGTTTTTCAAAAGCAACAGAAAGCTGCTGGTGGGTTTTTCTGTCTTTTGCAAATAGCACAAGTCCGGAAGTGTCTTTGTCGATGCGGTGTACAACAAAAAGTTCCGCTTCATCGTTGTTTGGTTTTAAAGCCAATTGATTTTTAAGCAGCAAATCAAGCCTGGGCGCATTTTCGTCCCAGCGTTCTCCGGTAACGGCAATACCGGAGGCTTTATTTACCGCTATGATCGAATCATCCTCATGGATGATCGTAAAAGGTTTTAGTGTCGCCATATTTGCATGATAAACATCACTTTGATTTCCGGGAACCGGGCTTTACCGCCGGGGTTCCCTGTCTGCACAGGTCGCACGAACCGGCATCCCAGTTTTTTGCCTCTGCCTTACAGGCGGCATAGATTGGCCATGTTGTTTCCTCAGGTGATTTGGAATCTGCTGCCCTGCGGTCTACAATACATGCAATGGCAGCAATTTCCGCACCGAGTTTTTCCAGCACAGCGGCACATTCACCGAAAGATTTTCCCGTAGTGATCACATCTTCTACTATAAGTATACGTTCGCCCTGCCGTATCTCAAAACCCCGGCGCAGGGACATTTCTCCTTCTTCGTTACGTTCCGTAAAAAAAGAACGGAGTCCGAGTTGCCGGCCCAGCTCCCATGCAACGATGATTCCCCCCATGGCCGGTCCCGCTACAGCATCCAGGGCAAGTTTCTTCATGTCGGCTTTAATACGCTCCGCAAGCGATGTTAATGCTTCCGTTGTCCTGTCCGGGTACTGGAGGAGTTTTGCACATTGAAAATATTTATCCGAATGACGGCCCGATGAAAGAAGAAAATGGCCTTCCAGCATGGCTTCCGATTCGCGGAGCAATTCCAGTACTCTTTGTTCCGCTGCGTTTTGTATTGGTTCAATCATGGTTTAATGGTAGAATCTATGCTGATGAAAATCAACCGTGGTATACCGGAGAAAAAGCATTGAAACTCCTCCTCCATGTTTGCTGTGCGCCGTGTTCTGTTGCAAGTATCGTCTCTTTACGGGAAGAGGGGATTGAGCCTGTTTTGTTTTGGTACAACCCCAACATTCATCTTTTTACCGAGTATTCCATGCGGCGTGATGCCCTTCTTCAATATGCCGGGGATCTGGGTGTACCTGTTATTGCAGAAGATGAATATGGCCTTGTGCAGTTTATTGGCGCTTTGCAGCAAACTGCCGGAAAAAACGGCTTGCCGGCCTGTTTCGATTCTCCCCATCGCTGTATGCACTGTTATCGTATCCGTATGGAAAAGGCCGCTATTGCCGCTAAAGAAAATGGTTTTGATGCCTTTAGTACCACACTTTTTATCAGCCCTTATCAGAATCATGAACTGCTCAAGAAAGAGGCGGAAACTGCAGCGGAAAAGTACGGTGTTACTCTTTTATACCGCGATTTTCGCCCCTTGTTCAGGGAAGGCCGTGCAGAAGCCAGGGCTCTTGGGCTTTATATGCAAAAGTATTGCGGGTGTATATTTTCCGAGGCTGATCGGTACAATAATTAAAACTCAATGCAAATATCAAACCGGGCAGTATATGGCTAATGGTTCTTCTTTCTTAATACCTGCTTTATCTTTTGTACAAGATGGTCGGGCCGGGCAGGTTTTGCGATAAAATCGGCAGCTCCCAGATTTAACGAAGTGTTTATGTGCTGTTCAAAGCTGTTGCCCGATACTACAATAACAGGAATATTACAGAGTTTTTGATCCTTCTTTATTTTTCGGAGAAAATCATAACCATTCATTTCTTCCATTGCCAGATCCAGAAGAATTATATCGACTTCCATGTTTTGAATCATTTCAAGCGCCTGTAAAGGAGACTCACAGGTGTAGACATCGTAGTGCGGCAGGATATTTTTAAATTGGGTAAGCTGGGTTTTTGAATCGTCAACGGCAAGGACAATTTGTTTTTCCGTACCGCTTTGTTTTCTCATGGTAATTTTGCCGAGTCTGCCTTTTCTTTGGAGGTTCAAAAGGTAGTCACCTAATTTGCTGTCTACTATGGCTATGTGGGACAGTACCCAGTCCCGTAAAAATCTGACAAATTGATGAGGAACAAATTGTTTCCCGCTTTCAAAATTTGTTACATCTGTTAAAACTTTTTGGATAAATTCCGCATGGTGTTTTTTATGGGCTGTAATTTCAGGAAAGGCGGTCTTTTCCATTATTTGTTCTTCGGTGGAAAAATGGTATTTTACGTAAGTAACCGCTTCTTGTACTGTTTTTTTGAATTGCTGTTTTGCCAGATCTGAACCAAGGTGACAGGCTTTGTACAGTTCATTTGTGGTTATTAGTAACTGTTTGTGCTGACTGTCAATAACGGGAATCCCTACCGAATATCGCTCTTCCCATTCAATTAAAGTATGGTTTTTTTCATTCATGTATATCCCACTGTGAATTATATCCGAGTATTCCGTTGTAGACAAGTATGGTATACACAGAAAAATTAATATTGCATAATACATTATTATGGTAACAATTTTCTGCCTGGTTTTTCTCTTGACTTTTTTTGCATCCTGCCGTTCTCAGCAAACTCCGCATTTTGACGAAGCGGACTGGTTGGATCGGGTAAATGCCACAGATGCTTCTTTGCTTTATGCTGCTCATGTAAATGAAGAAGGGGAATTTTTTAATCCCTGGATGCCCCGTTCTATGGAACCGGCCAAAGAGGGGAGAAGGTTTTTTTTCCGCAAAAAAATGGTTTTTAACGATTTCCCTGCCGGGCAATACGGGCCGGTAACAAATGATTACGATTATCTTGCAGCCCCGGTAAATAACAGTATTTCTTTTGTTGGTCATGCTTCTTTTTTTATTAAAATTGATGGCGTAACAATAGCGCTCGATCCTTTTTTCTCCAACAAGGCACTGGTAATCGGCAAGAAAGTCAAAATTCCCTTTGATTATTCAAAGCTTTCGCAGAATCCGGTGGTTTTAATCAGTCACAATCATTACGATCATCTGGATACAAAAACGGTAAAAAAGTTAATTAAAAAAGAAGCCGTGTTTATTGTTCCGCTGGGGCTAAAGAATTTTTTTGAAAAAAAAGGCGCCAAAGAAGTGCATGAACTTGACTGGTGGCAAAGTGTCAGTATTGGAACGGTACATTATACACTGCTTCCCGCCCAGCATTGGTCCCGGCGTATTGGCCAGAAAGCCAATACCACATTATGGGGTGGTTTTATGATAGAAGCTTCCAAAACCATTTATTTTTCCGGAGACACCGGTTATTTTTGCGGCTTTAAGGAATTCGGAAAAAAATACAAAATTGATTATGCCATTGTTACGGCCGGCTCCTATGAACCCCGCTGGTTTATGTATTATCAGCACATGAATATTGAAGAATTTTTCCGTGCTGCCGGTGACCTTAATGCGAAAACCGTCATTCCCATGCATTTTGGAACTATCAGCCTGAGTGATGAACCTTTGGTTTATCCTCTTCATGCAATAAATACGTATCTTGAACAGAATTCTCAATATGGCAATCAGGTAAAAACTCTCCGGGTTGGTGAATATTTGAATATTCCATAAGAATTTGACAAAGCAAGAAATATTTACTATCCTGAGTATACATAAAAATTTATTGAGGAGTAAAAACATGAATCGAAGCATCGGAGGTTTTATTCTCTACATTGGGGTTGCCCTTTATCTGCTTTCGGCAGGCCTTATTGGGATCTTCAGCAACGGCGGTGAATTCAGCATGATGGTCGGCAGCATTTTTGGCGGTGGCGGTCTTTCTACGGCAATTGCAATTATCTTTTCTGTGGCTGCAATTATTGCAGGGGTATTATTATTACTCCAGCTTTTTGGCATGGAATTCGGGATTATCAATATTATCCTGATTGTTATTGCCATTTTGTGGATACTCTTTATCATTGTTCACGATATTTTTGGGCTTTTCAGGGGTCCCGGTAATTTCTTGTTCTGGCTCAGTGGATTTGCCATTCATCTGGTGGTTCTGGGGGCAATTGCTACCGGCACCAGTATATTTGGCGGCGGTTATTAATTGATCCATAATTTAGCACCAGTGTGTTTTGAAGTAAAATAACGGAACAATTTAACCAGGGTTGCTGTGTAAGCTTCTGTGGAGTTTTGTGTTTCCTTAATCTGCATCGCTGAATAATCATTTAACGCAAAACTCCAAAACAAAAACGAATAGCGATTTTGTTACTCAACCTTAAACCGGGAAACCTCCTGCAGTAAAAGGGCAATGTCTTCGCGGTTCTTGCCGCTTATCACATTAACATGATCTATAGCAACGTTAATCTGTTCCGCACCGCTTGCCATCTCATTCATGCCGGAAGTGATTTCCTGCGTAACTTTCTCCAGATTGTTGCTTTCCGTTATTACTTCCTTGCTGCCTTCGAGCATTTCATGTGAGCCGTTCTGTACCTGCTTTGTTATCACAGTTACTTGAGTTACCCCGTCGATAATCTGCCGGCTGCCCACTTCCTGTTCCTCCATTGCATTAAGGATATGTTCTTCCTGTTCCGAAACGATCTTAACGCTTAAGTCAATGGCCTCGAATTTTGTTAACACGTTTTCCGTAGCAGTTGTGATCTTGTCGATAGATTCCTTTATCTTTTTTAAAACAGTACTTATCGTTTTGGACTGCACACCGGAACTTTCCGCCAGCTTGCGAATTTCGTCGGCTACTACCGCAAAGCCCTTCCCGGCTTCTCCCGCATGCGCCGCTTCTATTGCTGCGTTCATCGAAAGCAGGTTTGTCTGGCTGGCGATATTTTCCATAACCTTGTTAATCTCCAGAAGCCCTTCGGATTCGCGGGCGATTCCCTGTATGTCCGCCGCCACATCCTGTAATCCCGTCCGGCCCACTTCGGACGCTTCGCGTAAAGTTTTTACATTGGCCGCATTTTTGGTAAGTGTTCCTGTAACCGACTGAATATTGGCTACCATTTCCTCAATGGCGGAGGATGCGTTGGAAACATTAGTAGTTTGTTTTTCCACAAGCTCGTCGAGTTTATGGATATTACCCATAACCTGTTCCATGGTCGAATGGGTTTCGGTTACGCTGGCGCTCTGATTTAAGACACGGCTTTTGATACTCTTGATATTGGCGGTGATCTGGTTGATCGCTGCGGCGGTTTCGGTCATATTACTGGCGAGTTCGCTGCCGGTATCAGAAAGCATTATCGCCTGTTTTTTGATAATAATGATCAGGTTTTTGATTTTTTCCAGAGTCTGGTTAAAGTAATGAGCAAGGCTGCCAATTTCATCTTTTGAATTGGCGGTGATAGTACGAGTCAAGTCTCCTTCGCCTTCGGAAATGTCTTTAAGGGTTTCCGCTACTTTGATGATAGGCTTGCTGATACTTCTGGAGAAAAATATTGCCGCCAGAATCACCACTATAAGAATAACGATGCTGATGATACTGCCCGTTTTTATCATAGTGTACACCGGGGCCATAACGGTATCTGTCATTACCCCTATTGCAAAGTTCCAGGGAGTTTTGGATTCTCCGACAATAACGGGAACAGTAATAATTTCCATATCAGCATCGAATGCTGCAATATGATTGGAAAAAGTAAATTTTTTGCCCTCTTTGATGGCATTTACATAATCGTCCATACGCGAACCGACTATATCCTGTTCGGTCTCCTGCAAATTTTTTCCGATACGATATTCGTCGAAATGACTGACGACTGTACCGTCATTGCTGAATACCGCTGTTACGGCATCTTCATACGGTTTGTTCCGTTGGGCGATGCCCTGGATCATATTAATATCTATGTCGATACCTACAACTCCCAGGACTTTCCTGTTCCGTGAATGTATTGGAAAGGCAATTGAAGTTAACAACGTAGGTTTTCCGCCCACATCATATATATAAGGATCAAGAATCACTCCGCCATCCAAATTCCTGACCAACAGATAGAATTCTCCTTCTCCTGAGTTATCATTGTTTCCCAGAAGGCCTATTTCTATATTATCACCGTCACGGTACCAGTAAGGGCTAAAGCGTCCATTGGAATAACTGCCCGATTCACCTGCAAACAGGCGATCATTACCTTCCAGAACATCCGGTTCCCAGCGGCACCATGCAGCGATAAGTTCGGAGTTTTCTACTACCATACCTTTGAGTATGGTGTTTATCACATTCCTCCGGTTATCTTCGGAGAAGCTACCGTACTGTTGTAAAACCTGTGACAGAGTCTCCGCAGAATACCAGTAATCTTCAAGATAACCCTTTACCTCGCTGCAGGATTTCTCTGCAAGATTAACAATTGATGTATGTGTGTGTTCGGTAATAGCAGCACGGGACTGGACAAGCAGAACAATACCGACTGAGCCGACGCCGAACAGACTGAGCATAATCATAATAGCAGTTAGTTTAAAATTAATTTTCATTATTCAATCCTTTAAAAAAAATTCTGTTTGTTTAAGTATAGTTAAATAATTTGCGGAAATAAAATTTTTTATTGTTTTTTAGCTGATATAAAATTAATCTTTCTTATGCAGAATATTAATTTTACTTTGATATTTTATTTTAAATGCGGCTGTAGTTGGGCGCTTCCTGGGTAATGGTTATGTCGTGAGCATGGCTTTCGCGCCAGCCTGCAGCTGTAATCTTTGCAAAGTTACGGTATTGTTTTAATTCTTCCAGATTCTTACAGCCGCAGTAACCCATTCCTTTACGAAGGCCTGAAATAAGCTGGAACAGAAAACTTTTTAATTCACCTTTATACGGCACGCGGCCTTCAATTCCTTCCGGTACCGGTTTTTCGTCTTTTCCAATCTGGTAGCGATCCCCTGCGCCGTCGTTGATTGCACCAATGCTGCCCATGCCGCGGTATTCCTTGTATATTCTCCCGTCAAAGAGAATTTCCTTGCCGGGCGCTTCTTTTAGGCCGGCAAACAAATTACCAATCATTACCGAGCTTGCTCCGGCTCCGACAGCCTTTGCCAAATCCCCGGAATATTTAATTCCCCCATCGGCAATTACCGGTATGCCGTTTTTGGCGGCTTCTTCGGAACAATCCCAAACAGCGCTGAACTGAGGTACGCCTATACCTGCAACAATACGGGTAGTACAAATGGAGCCGGGACCTATTCCCACCTTAACAGCGTCGGCGCCTGCGTCTATGAGTCTGCGGGTTCCGTCTTTTCGCGCCACATTGCCGCCGATAATGGGGATGTTATACTGTTTTTTTATTTCTGTAATGGTATCCATTACATTTTTTGTGTCTCCGTGCGCAGTATCAACAACAACAAAATCAACCATTGCATTTTTCAGAAGCGGCATACGAACAGAATAATCCTGGGGTGAAATTGCCGCCCCTACAATAAGCCTGCCGCTTTTATCGGTGGCAGCTCTCGGAAAAAGGTCGTGTTTTTCCATGTCTTTTACGGTGATAAGCCCTTTTAGTCTTCCTTCTCCGTCTACAACAGGAAGTTTTTCTATCCGGTGGTTGTTGAATTTTTCCCGTGCTTCCGCTGTAGTAGGTTCACCCTGAACCACAGTCGGGTTTCTTGTCATTACTTCTGTTACTTTTAACGTATCATCTCTGCAAAACCGGAGATCTCTGCTTGTAATTATTCCTGTTAGTTTTTCGTCTTTGTTAAGGACAGGCATGCCAGAAACATTGAATCGTTCCATCATGATCTTTATATCACTGATGCTTGCGTCTTCTCCCACAGTTACAGGGGAAGCTATGATCCAATTAAGAAAACGTTTTACATTGGCGACCTGCTGGGCCTGATCTTCCGGACTTAAGCTGCGATGAATTACCCCTGCGCCGCCTTCCAGGGCAATTGCGATAGCCATTTTTTCTTCGGTTACTGTATCCATGGCACTGGAGACAACCGGTATATTTAATGTAATCCCGGTACATAAAACAGTAGTAATATCACAATCACGGGGAAGTATATCGCTGTATCCCGGCAGTAGTAGTACATCATCGTAGGACAGGGCTTCTTCAAATTGCATATTCGCTGTTCCTCCCGAAACATCTATAGTTTGTTCATTATGTTACGGTATTTAACCGCCAATTTTTTTGCTTTTTTTGACGACAAACCTTTGTAATTTTCCGGTTTGGCGAAAAATGCAGTTGCCGCTTCTGTTGGCTCTGTTGTGTTTTTTTCAAGACCAAGTTTAACAAGCTGTTCTCCGATTCGCTTTAGTATGTCTTTTTCTGCGGCAAGAGCTTCGCTGAAAGAAAGGTTTTTTGTTTCCGCTTCCAGAGTGATCTTTCGTATTATTTCGTGGGCATCGGAAATTCCGGATTCTGCAAGAAGTATATAAGCCGGTTCTGCAAGTACAGCGCCCGGAATACCGCCGCCGGAGTGGAGATTAAGAAGGCATTTTTCCCTGTCTGCCGAAAGACTTTCCATTATATGCGACATGCGGCTTATCGCCAGACAAAAACCTGTTATATAATCGGCAATAAAACGCTGGCTTGCCGAATTGGAAAGATCCCGCTGATGTTCACTGATCTGATCCATATAAAAAGTAATTACCCTGGGCATAAAAGTTTTCCAGAGGCTTTTTACATGCTCAGAATTCCATGGATTCCGTTTTTGTGGCATTGTAGATGATCCTACCTGGTCCGGGGCAAATCCTTCGCGGAGTTCTGCAATTTCGGTTCTCTGAAGATTACGCAAGTCGTCGGCAAGGTTTGCTATAATCCCAAAGGCAGTGTTGTATTCCAGTAAAAGCCGAAGGAGGTATTCGGGTTCGACAAGCTGAGTCGAATGTTCCGACGGTTCCATGTCCAATTCTGCAAGGTATAACCGTTCCAGTTCTTCGGGATCCTTTACAAGCATACTGGTTGCATTATATGCCCCCACGGCGCCCGCAAGTTTTCCTTTTAAAAGATTCGAGAGGCGTTCAATTTCCAGAATTGATTTTCCCAGCCGTGATACATACTCGGCAAAAGTAAAACCTACCGTAACGGGCACAGCATGCTGACCGTGGGTGCGCCCAACCTGAGCCGTATCGGCTTCCTTTTCGGTAAAATCACAAAGAAGAGCTTCCAGTTTACACAAAGCGGGCAGTATAACATTACGGCAGCAACCCTTCATCCGGCAGGCCATAGAAGTGTCCAGAATATCCACGCTTGTTGCTCCAAGATGAACAAGCGGTGCAATTTCCGCCGGGACTTTTTTCTTTAGTATATTTACCAGAGCCCGGATATTGTGGCGGGTTTTTTCTTCTTCTATATATACTTCTTCCGGTGTAACAACAACATTGTCAGACCATTTTGAAGAAATAGTCTGTTCGTTCCGAATGGCAAGGTGTGCCTTAACAAGGGCAATTTCCGCTTTTACACAGGCGGTAATAGATCCTTCTTCAGAAAGCCAGGGTACAAGGACGTTAAAAACTTCTTTTTCCGAAAGTGAATAGCGATGATCGAGGGGAGAGATATTACGAAAAATATCACGGGTTTCCATACTCGAGCTTAACATAGAAAAGGGGTTTTGTCCAGCGGTCACGACGTCCGGATTGTATTTTACATTATCAATATTTTACAATATGATGGAAAGCATGAACATTATACCCTTAGACGTGTTACCCGCGGACATTCCATCAATTGATGAAGATGTTAATGACATCATCAATTCATTCCCTGAAATACAATTTAAAGCAATGGAAATTGAGATATTCAGGGATCTATGCGGCAATAACAATTTGATAACCTGGGACCCTCAGGATATAATTAATTTTTTTAAAACACCGGGAATTATAATTTCTGGTTGTATTCCGGATATAAAATTGAGTATGTTGGAAACAAACGCAGTAATTGCCGCTCAATTTAATACTGTACAAATAAAGAACATAAAAAAAATAATGTTTTGCGTATATGGCACTGCTGAAAGCCTAAATTCATATGGAAGGCTTATGAATTTTTGTGTTAAATTTCTTCCTACAGAAATTGAAATTTTATCCGGACTTATTGATGATAAAAATACAGAGAAGGATAGTTATACCTTAAAGTATATTGCTATCTGTTGAGTTTTACCTTCCTCTTTTTTTCTTTATCCTACCTAATCATTTATTTCTCTTTTGTCCCGGTTCTCAGGAGAAGTTGAAATCCAAGGCCATTTTTTTACGAAATTAGCAAGAGTCCTTGTAAGGTTTAAAATATAGTCTTTTTGTTTGTTATTGAGGGTATTAAACTCCGAGGAAAGTTCTTTTTTCCGTTTTTCCTCTGTCATCTTCATCCTTATTGCTTTTTTTAAAAGCATAGTATGGTTCTTTTAGAAGCATTGTATAGTATCTTTTAGAAGCAAGTCAATCAATAACCCCTCAGTACATATAAATATTCCATATAACTACCATATACATATAAAATTCCAAAAACTTCATTTTTTTGGGCGAATTTGCCCAAAAATGCATCGCTGCGGCCTTGCTTGCTATCTGTTGGAGGATTCATTAGAATGAATCATGCCCAAAAAGAAAGCTGTAAAGAAAGACGCTGAAACGGTTAATGACCGGATAAAACAGGTCCGCCTGACTTTAGGGCTGTCTCAGGCAAAATTCTGCCGGATAATTCCTCTAACTAGAGGGCATTACGCCGAAATAGAATTGGGGAACAGGAAGGTAAATCAGCGAACGCTAAAACTGCTTGCCGCTTCCTATGGGGTGAATGAGAATTTTCTTAAAACAGGCAAAGGATCGATGTTTGATACGAGGCCTGACCCAAAACTGGAAGAACTAACTCATCTATTCAGCGGCTTGCCGGTGAATTTTCAAAATTTTATTTTAAGCCAAATAAAAGAACTCAAAAAACTCCAATAATGTAATGTATGTATTGACTTTTGCCTGACCGCTATTTATCCTTTTTAAAATGGCAAACGGACAATGGGGCGAAAACCTGATCCAACAGACCCGCAAAGAATTTGAAGATATGATTAGCCATGTTGATTCGGAAGGCGTACGCCACTGGCTAATCGGGAGCCATGATCTATTGGAAGCCCGTTTCAAAAACAGCGACGGGGAACGCTTTGGCCGTATAAGCGCCGGCAATGCGCATGCACGTAACTACCTAATTGAACTGGAAGGTGGCGGGCAGGAACAATACCCCACTGTAAATGCATTGCTTGAAGCCGGGTGGGTTTTGGATTAAAAATTTTTGGAGGATTTATGAATAAGAAGGCACTGGAAACTTTACTAGGAAAAATAAGATTTGATGAAAATTATATTGAAGCTACTTTTCAATTCCATTTATTAATGGAACTGGCATCAGGGTATAATCGAAATGCTATTTTTCCGGAAAGAAATATCAAACATCATGATTTAACGAAGCTGACCAAAAAAGAAATAGATATAGTTATTGTGCCGGATAAAAAGCACAGTGATACTATTGCCATAGAGTTAAAAATGCCCATGAACGGTCAAGTTCCGGAACAAATGTTCAGTTTTATTAAGGATATTAAGTTCCTTGAAGAATTAAAGGAAAGTAATAAATTTTCAAAATGCTATCTAATAACGGTAACAGACAACCAAAATTTTTGGGTAGGAGAAGAAAAAAACGGCATATACCCCTATTTCAGAAATGGAAAAATTATTACAGGAACATTTACAAAACCAACCGGAAATAAGGATAAGGAATACAAACTTAACAAAAAATATAAAGCGGAATGGCAGGATCTGAAAGATGGATTCAGATACTTTATCATAGAAGTTTAGAATTAACTTCTATCCACTTATTGCTCTTTATTCACAGATTATTTTAAATACCTCCAAATGGGAAAAAAAGGCAAGATATGGCTCGTTGCGGCTTCCATCGGGCGTAGGTTTCCTATCCTTCATCGCCGGGATGGCTTCCGGTTGTTAATAACGCCAGCAATTCATAAGGGCTTACAACAGGCAAAGTAGCAGAAGCAAAGTCGGCTTTATTGCGAGTTACAATATAATCAACCGCAATAGATTCCCCTGCGGCATATTGCACCGCATCTTCAAAATCGTCCCAATCTAAACTGACAGCTTGCCGTATTTCATTGCCCGTTACTGCGGCAACATCTACACTTTCCAGTAAATCTTTTATCAATGACATGGCAATTTTTTTGCTTTTCTTCGCTCTGGAAACAATGTAATAAATATCGGTAATAGCGGAGGCTGATAAAAAAAGCTTAATGCCTAGTTCTGCAAGCCCAAATACTTTAACGCTTGAAGCCAAAAAAGGCTGGTTTTCCAGAATCACATCAATGGTAACATTGGTGTCTATAAGTATTTTCATTTAAAATACTCGCCATACTTTTCCTCAAGCCGCATTTGCCGAATATCTTTCATGGTTAGATTTTCTGGTAAACCCGCATCTTTAAGCACGCCCACGAGGGCTTGTACTTTCGGTGAGTTAGCCGCTTCTTCGATCTGCGCCATAGTAAATCTCGGCATTGCTTCGGCAGTATGTTCCGTTTCCGTGTCATCTATGGTTATTGTAACTTTCTTTTTCTGCGGAATAGAAACCGGTCTATCGGGAATAAATCGTTCATTATCAAAAATGCCTGTTACCACGAGCATATCAGCCTCCAAGAAAGGTATCTATGCTTCTATTATATCATGGTAAAAAAAGAAGAAACAAGCGTAATCGTCGCTGTTCCGGCGTTTATATTTTATTTATAAACAAAGAGAAAAGCCATTGATAAACTCCCGTAGCTTATCCAGAATTTTAACCATTGCAAGGGTATCCAGGCGGCAGTAGGCAAGGAGGGCGGCGCGTATACGCTGCCGTTCCTGAGGGTTTTTACCGGGCAGTTGTGCGAAGGCGGTCATGGCCTCGCCACCATTATGGATAAGGTCAAGGGCGTTGTAGTCAAGTTCGGGATCATCCGGGCAGAGGGCAGGGAGTACCTTTTTGATCGAATAGGATTTGCCGAGTTCCCGGCTGTAGTACGATCGTGTCTGAAAGGGCTGCATAAGGTCTTTAATGTTATCGCGTATGTTTAAAAGATGTTCCGATAGATCGTCAAAGAGGGCGGCAAGTTCCTTTATGCGTCCTTTTTCATAGCCCATGCTGTACACAAGCACGCAAACATTTTTTGGTATATCGGTACAAAGACTTTCGGCAAGATCACGGCGGGGGTCCCGGCCTTCCTGTGCCAAAAATTCGCGGTGTTCGGTTTCAGCGCCGGGGGCTTTTTGTATATGCAAAGAATACTGGAAGGGAATTTGCATATAGGGGCGCTGCCCGTCAAAACCGGGGATGGCTTCCATAAAACTTTCAAAGTCAAGGAAATAAAGGGGCCAGCTTAAGGTGTTAAGGAATGAACGGATACCTTCCATATAAATGGTTGGAGGACGGTTGTAGACTGTTGTTGTTAGCTGGAGGAGTGTGTTGTCGTTAAGTTTTTCGCCGCTTTCCAGGAGCTGTTCAAAACTGACAATGCCCCTGCGGTAAAGGTTTAGTTTCTTGTCCATACGCAGTGAATGGCCGGAAATGTCAAAAACGCTGTTCTGGGGAATATGCCGCCAACAATAAGCACAATACGCACATTCGTAAGGATCAAAACAGTGTTCCCCGATATCCCTTTCTGGTTCTTCTCCTGCTATGGTATCCCTGAAACGGCTGATATTGGAGGCTACTTCTTCCTGCATGGAGAGGACTTTTTTTGTACAGTTATGGACTTTAAATAAACCGTGTAAGTCGAGTTCACCCCGGCGTTCGTATTTGTTATTGACATACATTAATGAAACTTTTTTAACCTTTATGCCTATGGAAGAAAGCACAAAATATTGAAACGCCGCATCGTCATTGTAGATTGGCTTTAGCTCCGTTGAGCTTTTTACTTCGACAATTTCTACACATGCGGAAGTTTGCGCGCATGCGCCAGCTTGTGAACAAGCTGTAGCTTGCGAGCCATCATCAAAAACACGAAGTATGTCAACACTGCAAAAATTTCCGGCATTTGCAAAAGAAGCTTCGCAGATGGTTTTTGCTTTTTTGTCCAGAAGCTCTTTAGTATGGGCAAGCATAATCGATTTATCTTCGTGGTAGGATACTTCGGCAAATTCGCCGTAGTAACCCATTGCAATATCCCCGACTTTGTTTCCTGTGTCCATGACCGCCTGATTCAATACGGAATCGTCACGGACTTCGCTTTTATGCTCGTCCAGCCAGAGTATCTTTGGACATTGGATGCCTCTGCAATAGCGGGATTTGGATAGTTTTTTATTTGCCTTATACTCATCAGAAAAAACCATATCGAAGATGTTCATCCTTTTTTCTTACCATGATATACCGCCGGTGAATTCTCCTCAAGCAACTACCATATACAGAGATTTTTAAAAAACCTTCAAAAAAAATACTACATTTTTGGAACAAATTCATCCAAAAAAATGAAGTTTTTTGAATTTTATTTGTATATTGTGTTTGTATGGAATGTTCATTGACATGCTTCTAAAAGATACTATATAATGCTTCTAAAAGAACCAGGAGTTTATGATGAAGAAAATTATTTTGTTATTGATGATCTTATTACTGGCAGCTGCCGTCTATGCCCAAAAGCCGGAGGATTTTAAGGTGGCGCAATTACCGGACAACACCATTAAAATTACCAAATATAACGGCAGCGTAATGAATGTGGTTATCCCCGATACCATCCAGGGTCAAAAGGTAACAGCCATCGGAGAGGGTGTATTTAGTCAAGTGAGAGTAACCAGAGTAGTGATTCCTGAAGGAGTAACGGAAATTGTGGATGGATTATTCAAATTTTGTGGTACACTTACCAACGTAACATTGCCCTCAACTCTTACAGAAATAGGAAAAGAAGCTTTTTATGGGTGTGGTGCTTTAACCACAATAACACTGCCGCCCAATCTGAAAAAAATAAGAAGAGCTGCGTTTAGTGGATCTGGATTAAAAACCATTGTTATTCCCGAGGGTATAACTGAAATAGAGGAAAGTGTGTTCGTTGGTTGTAACCAGCTTACCACCATAACACTACCTTCAACGATTGCAAAAATAAATCAAACTGCCTTTTATGGGTGTAGCGCTTTGACCGCTATAACACTACCATCTAATCTGAAAGAAATAGAAAGAGCTGCGTTTAGTGGGACTGGATTAAAAAATATTGTTATTCCCGAGGGTGTAACAGAGATAGGTGAAGGTGTGTTCATTCGTTGCCTTCAGCTTACCGCTGTAACGCTACCTTCAACACTTACAGAGATAGGAGCAGAGGCTTTTTTTGAATGTATTGCTTTAACTGCAATAACTCTGCCAAAAACGCTTATTAAGATAGGAGCAAATGCGTTTGAAAATTCCGGATTAAGAAGCATTGTTATTCCTGAAGGCGTAACAAAAATTGAAAAAAGAGCGTTTGCAGGCTCTGGGTTAAGAAGTATTGTTATACCTGAAGGTTTAACAAAAATTGAGGAAAGTGTGTTCGTTGGTTGTAACCAGCTAACCACCATAACACTGCCTTCGACACTTACAGCAATAGATTATGAGGCTTTTAATAGTTGTAGTGCTTTGGTCACCATTAATATTCCCGCTGCATTGACAGAAATAAATTGGACTTGGGGAGATCGAATTTATCCTAATAATAATGCTTTTATGCGCTGTTCCAAGATCCCCCCGGCAACCCAGGCAAAATTAAAAGAATTGGGCTATGAGGGAAGGTTCTAGGAGTATTCTGTACATAACATATTCATAGGAAACTATAAAGGAGTTTTACAATGAAGAAAACACTGTATTTCCTGTGCGTAATAGCACTGCTGTTGTTTGCCGCCTGCCAGAAACAAGAACAGGAACAGGAAAAAGAAACCATTCCCGAAGCCGCCAAAGGCTACGGAGAAGTATCATGGGGGGCGAGTGTTGAGGAAGTCAGGAAGGCTTACGGTATCGGCGAAGAAGTCGATGCAGTAGCCAACGAAAACGACCCTAATTTAACAACCCTGCGGCAAGACAAAGTTTCCGAAGTTATTAGCGGACGGGTGTTCAATTTTAATGAAGGTAAACTGTACGCTGTTTCTGTAGGGTATGACCCGAAAAAAGTCAGTGCAGATAATCTTGAAAAAACCCTGGATGAAAAATACGGGCCGTACTTTCATGAATACCGGCGTTTTATCCTTGGCAGTGCTTATACCGATTATCGGTGTTATACCACTTATTTACCGCGCCATTCTGTTGAATACGGCAAATCTTTTCAAGGCGGACTGAATGATTATCTTTTTGTTTATTACCGGTGGGCAGAATTTGATGATAAGTATAAACAATCAAAAATTGAACGCGTAGAATTGTAATTATTCCTCTTTTTAATGCGCACTTTTTTTGATAATGCCGGCTGCGGAAACATCATCGCCTGAACCTTTTTGGGTAAATAAGGGCAGTATTTCACGAAACTGGGTTTCACCTCTGCATAACCCTTCATCAAGAAAATGCTGATACACGCTCCGGTAAAAACGGGCAAGGTGCGCCTCGTTTTCATTCAGGGGAAACGAATCGTCAATTCCGTCGCTTCCCAGAAAAATGGCAAGCGGCAGTTTTTCGCTGTAAAAATGACGAAAAAGGTTTTTCGCATCTTCATCGCAAAGTGACGTTGTTCTGTTAAGGAAGCACCTGTCGTCCCAGATACTGCCGCTGTTGCTTTTATTTGAGTCAATTGTTTATTCAAGGCTACCTGCTTTACCGACATGGCCGGATTTCCGGCGTCACCTCCGCCGGCTGTAGATCCGTTTGCCGGTACCGTTGAGGCGGCAGCCGGTTTCACTGCGCTTACCTGAACACTTTTGCTTGCAACCTGGGAAGCCCGTACTGAAACAAACTTTATTCGAAAGTCTGGTTTAATACCCCGTGGCTTGCCACGGCTGAAAGGAATTAAAGTACGAGAGTGTATGGTATTAAACCAGACGGTATAATAAATTTCCTATCGAACGAGGCTCCCCGGCGGATTATGTAACGTTTACAGATACCTCGAGGCTTGCCTCGGGGAGCCTCATTGTTTTACGAAGCATTGCTGCGCGGTGGACTTCCAGTATGGACTCCATTGATCCGGTAAATTCAGCAAGATGGTCTTTATTATACTATGCGAGTTTTTTAATCAAATAATCGAAAAATGACAAAAAAAAATGGTTGACAGATAAGTCTGAATATGGTATCTTATTTGTACTGGAGGATAAAATGGCATTAAATTTAAGGAATAATGTAAAACCAATTTCTTATGTAAAAACCAATGCAGCCGAAATGATGAATTATGTAAATGAACACAGAAACCCAATAATAATAACACAAAATGGTGAGGCAAGAGCCGTTTTAATGGATATAAATACCTATCAGGATAATGAAGATGCATTGGCTCTATTGTGTTTGTTAAGAATGGCAGAAAAGGACATTGAAAACGGAGATGTAAAAGATTCCGAAGCAGTATTTAAAGAATTAAGGGAAAAGTTCAAAAAAAATGGTTAAAAAAACAACTAAATATAAAAAATATGTTGTTAAAATTACACAAAATGCAGAAAATGATTTAACTGAAATTATAAATTACATTTCCCAAAATAATCCACAAACAGCATTGGTAATTATGGAAAAAATAATTTCAAGGATAAAAACATTGGATCGTTTTCCTTATAAGGGAGGATATGTTCCTGAATTACTGGTTAGGAATATTAAAGATTTTAGAAAAATAACAGAAACTCCATGGAATATTTATTATAAAATAAATGACAATATTGTAAATGTATTGGCTGTAATTGATTCAAGAAGAAATTTAAAAGATATATTAATAAATAAACTATTAGGAGATGAAGCAGCCAACTTCGTTTAACAAACGGGTTAGGAGGCGGCAGTTTTTGCCATTTCCCGGACAGTTGCTGCCCAGCGTTCTACCAAAGGTTTTGGGGCCAGGGGGTGGGCAAAATGTGGTGGAGTAAAATCCCACAAAGGCGCTTGCGCCGACTGGGATTTTACGGAGCCTAGCCGCCGTAAGGCTCTTAAAATTACTGCATTAGCAGTAACCTTGCGCTAACCGTTTGTTAAGCGAAGTAATATTTGTTTTTTATACCTTACCCAATTGTAATATAAAGACCCTGATAAGCCCCAATATTATCATATGCGCGGGACAATAAATATAGAAAAACCATTTCATCCCTTTCCAGTTTCCCCTTTGTCCATTATATTGATGTAATAAGGGAATAGCCAATACGATTAGCATTTGCAATAAACCGTACACTTTATTTAAAAAAATAAAATATCCTATCGAATATATTGTTATAAAAAATATTAACCACAGCATTTGCTTTTTGAAATCGCCTCTGTTCCTTCCCATGTGCAATATCGCAAGAGCCGCAGGAGAACTCCAAGCTGCGGGAAAAGCAGCGCATATAACAGGAATGACTACTATATTTTTTTGCCATGTTATTAATTTGCTTTTTTCCCATATCACCAATGCGATTAACCCCAACATATATGCCCAAATAACGTATGTCTGATCAAACCCGATAGGTATAAAACTTTTATCAAATGCAAAAGCATAGGCAAAATGCGTTATAACAGCCCAAATGAATAATCTTAAAATGTATTTTTTTATATTTCTTGTATGGTGATAGCCTTCCACAATTAGAAACATCATAATTGGGGCGGCTAATCTTCCGATTATGTGCATAAACAACACAGGTATATCCAAACTATAACGAGGGAAAAGAATGAGGGCGGTATGATCTATTGTCATCGCAACAATGGCGATAATTTTTAGAGCATTCGATGTAAGTCCCTTTATAATTCTTTCATTAACCATAATTTAACCTCCGTAATTATTTTATTTCAAATGCCATGTAGCAATTAATCTGACACAAGAAAACTTCCATTCCCGATCATAATCGGGAGTTATTGGATTTTTCTATCTACCAGCGTTTTTCATAAGTATTATAAGGATTAGGCAGCACTTTGAGATTAAAAAATTGACAAGATACAAAAAAATGATACTAAGATGCAGAATCGTCTATTTCTTCATCGCGTTTTCGTAATAATTGGTTTATCATTTCTGTTTCTTTCCGAATTTTTAAAATATCGAGTATTACAGCCAATACATAAATTGCAACTGCCATGATAACAAGAACAAACACAGGTATATCATCCCAATTAAAAATTTTCCAAAATGCGACAAGAACAATGATAATATAGCAAATATCCAACAGATATTCCATGATAAGATACCGTGTATCAAGTTTATGCAATAGCAAAATACCAAGATTAATTATAATATTTGCTCCCAATATTTCAAATACAGTATTAACAGTGATGTTTTTTAAATCAAAGAATACATAAAATAAAGCCAAAATTGTTAATGTGGCTCCATGTGTAAAAATGACATTTTGAATGTTTTTTTTCATTTATACTCCTTTTTGCAATATTTGCCTTATGTTGGCTAAATATTTCCTTGTAACATATAAGCACTTTCCGTTTGATAAAATCGCTTCCAGATGGCTATTTACCATAGGTTTGATCATTTTTAATTTATTGACATTCAAAACACAATATTTGCTGATTTTAATAAATCCTATGCTTTTTAATTTCTCATGCACCTGAATTAGGCTGCTTTTAACAGTAAAATTTCCCTCTTCAGAACATATTATTGTTTTTTTATCGACACTTTCAATATAATAAATATCGGAAGTATTAACAAATACTATCCCATCATCTGAATAACATTCAATTTGGGTATCAAACGATTTTATTAATGCAAGTATACGATCAATGGTTTTATTTTTTACAGGATACGTAATAAATATTTCAATATCCTTTTGTATTTTTCGCTCATGTTTAATAATCATAGTTTATTCCACTAGCTAAATTCTAATACATTTTAACATTGCTACCATTTTTGTCAAGTATATTTAAGAATAATTTCAAAACATTTTAGGGCGTATAGCACATAACGTTCCGGCTGAGCCCGAGCCGCCAAAAAGGCGGCGCAGCGCTAACAGACCTGTTATGTGCAGTAACCCCCCTTATTCTTCTATACATTGTAAATGAAAATTAATTAAAATCTTTTCTAGAAACTATACATATCTCATCATTACGATCATTATTTAAGAGATACTTTCTAAATATTTTTATTAGTTCTTCACTCTTTTTAACAGAAATTTCATCAATAATTATTAGGACAGAAACATATGAATAAATTATTTCTGATTTTTTACGAGAATCATAATTTGCTTTTAAAACCCTTTGTTCTACACGACCATGCATCGTTGAAATATCATCATATCCAGGCATAACATTAAGTTCGCTACCAACAGGAACTTCTGGATTAAATCCTGTACCTTCATATGTTGTACGATATGTTTCTTTTGAAAGAACTGAACCTTCAATATTATAATGAAAATAAACAAATATTATTGGGTTTTCATATCCTAATGACAGAAGAATTTTTTCTGCATTTTCATATATATTAAGCCTCTCCCTTTCAATATAATTAAAAGTTTGCGTACTTGTACATCCAAAAAATATTAGCATAATGATTATTATAAAAAAAGATGAGGCTTTATTCATAATAAAATTATAATATATATTTTCTTTTTTTCAATACATCTAATAAAAATAATAATAAATATTTTGTGGTTATTTCGCATAACGTTCAAGGAACCCGAGCCGCCGTAAGGCGGCGAAGCGCTAACCGTTTGTTATACGAAGTGTACCCGTATTTTTATTACTAATATTTAAGTAATTGTTTTTAATTTTATATCGCATTCATTATATATTTTCTCAGCTTTTTCTAATGTTTCTCGACCCTTTTCTTTATATTTGCTTTTATTAAGTATATCATCTTCCTCTTTTGTTATAATTACAAATTCGAGTTCAGATAACGTAGTTTTTATTTCATTAATTGAACCACATTCTTTACATCTTTCAATAATGCTTCCTAATGGTACAATATGTTCGAAGAATAATGGCTCATATATTGGGTCTTTTCTTTTTTTATACCATTCTTTATACATTTTGCTGTTTAATAAATTTATTTTTATTCCATTTATACACGACAAGAATGCTCTTTCAGAGATTCTTGTCGGTTTGAATTTCTGTCCAAAAATATGTAATACTTCTGATATTCCCTTTTTTAATGATGAACGTATATCCTCATTATCAAAAGCAGAACAATGAGTTACAATATAAATATATTCACATATATCCTTAAATTCTACTTCCATTGAATTGGATTCTAGTGGAATCATATTCATTAAAGGGCTGTTTTTCATTTATTCTCCTTTTCTAATTCATTTTATATTTTAATATTCCTTTTGTCAAAATATTTAGGGAGCATTTCGCATAACTCTATATATACGCAATTAATGGCGTATAACATCCATAATTGACATTGTATGCGCAACAAAACTGTACGCGCAATACCAATCCTCTCTTTTTCCTCTGTGATCTCCGCGCCTCCGCGTAAGGAATTTACAAAGCGGTTTCCCGCAGCTTCTCCAGAATTTTGACCATTGCAAGGGTATCCGGGCGGCAATAGGCAAGGAGGTCGGCGCATATATGCTGCCGCTCTTGCGGGCTTTTGCCGGGCAGTTGTGCGAAGGCAGTCATGGCATCTCTTCCGTTGTGGATAAGGTCAAGGGCGTTATAATCAAGTTCGGGATCATTCGGGCAGAGGGCGAAAAGCACTTTTTTAATGTTTCACATTGTCAAAGAGTGATAAAGTGGTCAAAATTTTACGGGGGTTTATTTCTGAAGCTGTAAAGCAGTCCGACTCCGGAGACTTGCCGTGCAAAGAATCATGTAATACTATGAATTAGCGCCGAAACGGAGGTAACAATGGGGCAGAAAAAACTAAGCGTTGGACAAAAGCTTGGGTTCGGTATTTTTGACCTGGGCGGGAATATGTTTTTTACAATAATGGGGTTTTGGTGCCTTAAGTATCTTACCGATGTCGTAGGGCTTATGGCGGCAATGGCAGGTGCTGCTGTAATGATAGGCAAAATCTGGGATGCGGTTACAGACCCGATGATGGGTTATATTTCCGACAGAACAATTACCCGCCTGGGACGGCGGCGTCCGTATCTTTTAATTGGGGCAATTCCCATGATGCTGACATTGTGGCTGTTCTTTACCGCCCCTGAAATTTCCAGCCAGTTATTGCTGATGTTTTGGGCTATGGGGATCCTGATGCTGGTTAATACCGTCCAGACAGTGATTAACGTTCCTTATGCTTCCCTGACTCCGGAACTAACTGACGATTACCATGAACGAACCAGCCTGAACGGCTACCGCTTCGGTTGCGCGGTGTTTGGTACAATTTTGGGAGCTGCGGCGATATTACCCATAGTAAGTGCATTTACCGGAGAAAAGCATGGCTGGTCCATGATGGGGCTTATCCTGGGGGCCATAATGGTTTTGGTTACCCTGCTTACCTTTTTCGGTACCAAAGAAAAAAAACATACACGGGCGGATATTCCTACCGAAGGCTTTTTTTCTACCTATAAAGCAGTGTTTTCCAACAAGCCCTATGTAATCCTCTTTTTAACCTATGGCCTTCATTTAACAGCTGTTACTTTTTTACAGAGTATCCTGGCCTACTATACTGAATATATTTATCCGACAGAATTTGTTATGATGCTCAGGGATTTTCCGCTTATAGGAGACCCTGCGGCAAGTGAAATGGCGCTCCGTGAAATGCTTACAAACCTGTCCATGATGGGACTGCTTCTGACGGCTATGATATGTATTCCCATCTCTGTTTTTGTGTCAAAAAAGATAGGGAAAAAATGGACATACCAGATCTGTTTTATCGATCTTTTTATTGCCTGTGCCGCTGTTTCTACCATTGGCCATCTGCTGCCGCCCGAATTATTCCTTTGCCTTTTGCTGTTTGCGGGAATCGGGGTTGGCTTTAGTTATGTTGCGCCCTTTGCAATGGTACCCGATACGGTGGAATTCGATGCAGTTAAGACCGGCGAACGAAAGGAAGGGGCCTACTACGGAATGTGGACTTTTATTTCCAAATGCGGAATAGCTTTGTCAGTTTTTATTTCAGGGCTTATACTTAATATCGGAGGTTATGTTCCAAAAGCGGTTCAGATGCCGTCAGCAAGGCTTGCAATCAGGCTAATTGTCGGACCCATTCCGGCGTTTGTTTTTCTTTGTGCCTTTATTCTGATGCAGTTTTATCCACTGGATGAAAAAACCTATAAAAAACTCATGGGACAATAAAATGAAGTACTTAAATGACTATCAAGCCAAAGAATTGATCCTTGATATTGGCCGCCGGATGTACACTAAAAACTATGTGGCGGCCAATGACGGGAATATTACCTGTAAAACAGGGCCTGATACGATCTGGGCAACTCCTACCGGAGTTTCCAAAGGATATATGAAGGCGGAAGAACTTGTTAAAATGAGCCTCGACGGAACAGTAATTCAGCAGGGCAGTTTAAAGCCTTCTTCTGAAATAAAAATGCATCTGCGAATCTACCGGGAAAACACCAAAGTTCGGGGAGTCTGTCACGCACACCCGCCGGTTTCCACTTCCTTTGCCATTGCGGGAATAAGCCTGGACAAAGCCATATACCCGGAAGCTTTGGTAAATCTGGGTACGGTGCCGGTGGTACATTACGAAGCTCCCGGTTCACAGGGGATTCCCGATTCCGTTGCTCCCTATTGCAATGATTACAATGCCTTGCTTTTGGCCAACCATGGCGCTTTGGCCTGGGGAGAAAGTCTTATGGAGGCATGGTACCGCCTTGAGTCGCTGGAACACTATGCGATGATCCTGATGTATACGGGAAACATCATTGGCAAGGCTAATGTACTCAGTTGTGATCAAGTCCGGGAACTTATTAAAATTCGGGAAAAGCTTGGAATCCAAACCGGCGGCATTCCCCCCTGCTGCGCTGCCGAAGCCTGCAACCTAACCGATGTTGGCGTGAGTAATGTTACGCCTCAGCCCGTGAATACTGCTGACATAGAAAGTATTGTCCGTTCAGTATTAAAAAAACTGAGTTAACAGGGCGGATTATTCTAAACTGGTTTAATGCATCATTCTTCTGCAAAGCAAATTTTTGTTCCGATTTTTTCCATCTCTGCCAAAGTTTCAAGTTGTTCAGGTTTAAAGGTTGATTGATTGTCCACAATAATACAGTCGATAGAATCCACATTACAAACCGAATAGACGGATGTTGTCCCGATTTTAGTGTGATCTGCGAGGATAAACACTTCTTTTGAACGCCGGATAAGGCTCTTTTTTACTTCAGATTCTTCCAGTGTAATATCTGAAAGACCGCTTTTGGCGCTTAGCGACTTGGCGGAAATAAAACTTCTGGTAAGGTTAAAGATTTTTTCAAACTCATAAATCATGGGTCCTACCAGGGTCAATGCGGACTTTCGCACTATACCGCCGTATAACAGGGTATTAATGGTTTGGGAATTGGAAAGCTGCAGCGCGACATGAATGCTGTTGGTAATCACTGTTATTTCCATATCAAGCAGGAAATTGCACATCTGCAAGGCTGTTGTACTGGCATCCAGACCGATCACATCGCCGTTATTAACAAAACCGGCAGCCTTTTTGGCAATGGCGGTTTTGCTTTCTATATTATTTTTAAATCTTTCTTCTATTGAAAGGTCATGTATACCCTTGTTGTTATTTTGAATTTTAACCCCGCCGTAAACACGGGATACATCCCCCTGCATTTCAAGGGCATCAATATCCCGGAGTATGGTCATGTACGAGACGGAAAATTGCTTCTGCAATGAGTTAATATCAACAAAATCTACTTCTTTCAGGTGGTCAAGAATTGCCTGTTGTCGGACATAAGGTAATCGTTTCATAATCTGGTATACTAGGGTATATGGTTTTTTAACATTTTTCAACAAGAATCAACATTTTTTATCATTAAATTAAAAAATAATTTGATAAACCATGTGATTTTATTATTGACAACTCTTTTTTTGTGCTATACCATAAAAATCGTGAAACCGAAAAACTGTTTCTACAAACTAATTCAGGAGGAAAAATGGTGAAAAAACTACTTGGTATCACCTTAATGGTGATTTTAGTCCTGGCGCTTATCGGCTGCGGAGGCGGTTCAAAGACTGCCGGCACCGGTAATGCAGAGCTTGACAAGTTGTATCAGAAATACTTCCCCGATCAAATGAAATTTGCAAATGGGGTAATTAAGATTGCTGTAATAAGGAACCTTAATGCAGGGGATCATACCCAGCAGTTCCTTGACGGCTGTGTTTCTGAAGGAACGGCCATGGGCTTTATTGTTGATACCTTTATTACCAACGGAGACAATGCAAAATGCCAGGAAACCATTGCTCAGGTTATCCAGAAGGATTATGCAGGTATTATTCTTTCCCACGGTGAAGCAGGTTATACTTACGATGCCCTTAAACCGGCAGTTGACAAGGGAATGAAAGTCGTAACCTTCGACTCTGTTCCCTATCTTAATGGCGATCCCAACGGAACTATCCTTACCGGCGTAACCAGTACTGCACAGGAAGATTTCAAACTTGCCGAGCTTTCCCTTTCTTCCATTGTGGACAATTTCCCTGCCGACAAACAGCCTATTAAAGTAGTCCGTGCCTGGATGGGTCCCGGCGTTCCTCCCCTGGATCGGCGGCAAACCATCTATGATCGTTATGTGAACGAAGGCAAAATTGTCGAAGTCGCCCTGGTTGGCCCGGTTGATTATTCCAATCCCCGCGGCGGTACCCAGGATTCCTTTGCCGCCCTGCTTCCCCGGCTTACTCCCGGTACAGTAGATGCCATTTGGGGTTCTTATGACGAACTGGGCAAGGGCTGTCTCCAGGCTTTGAACGATGCCGGACGGTCGGATATCCTGCTTATGTCAATCGATATTTCCAACGACGACATTAACCTTATGCTTGAATACCCCCACATCTGGGTTTCTACAGCCGCTGTCGATCCCAAACTTATCGGCATTTCCAACATGAGGCTTCTGGCCGCCAAGTTTGCCGGTGAGTCAACCCCGGATACTTACAATCTGGATGCCCAGGGTGTAAAGACAACTCAGCTTAATTCTTCTATTAACATGACCAATATCGCCACCGTGGTACCCGGTTGGGGCCAGGAACAGGGCGTATGGGATCATTTTGGCTGGATGGCTGAAATTAAAGCCGCTGCTAAGAAGTAATACCGGAGCCTGAAGAGCTTGCTCCAAAATGAATTTTGGGGCAAGCTTAATAGGTCAGGGTAATGGCCCGGGCGGGCATTTTTTGCCGGGAATGGGCCTTTCATTGTACTCCATCGATTCCGAGGTACAGCAGTTTGGAACAGCAGGCAAAATCAACCCTTAGCATGAGGGATATCTCAATAACATTTCCTGGTGTGTATGCTCTTTCCCACGTTGATTTCAATATAGAAAGCGGCAGAATTTATGCCCTGATAGGGGCCAATGGCGCCGGTAAATCAACCCTGATGAAGGTTCTTTCCGGAGTCAACAGCCACTATACAGGTCAAGTTTTTATTAATGGAAAAGAAGTTGAAATTCGTTCTCCCAAAGCCGCCAAGGAACTGGGCATAGAAATTGTCTATCAGGAAGTAGACGTGGCCCTTACCCCATCCCTTTCGGTGGCGGAAAATATAATGACCAATGTACTGGTCAACAAGATGGGGAAAAAGCAATTTGTTAACTGGAATAATATTCGCAGCGCCGCCAATGAAGCTCTCCGGCGGCTTGGCGTTGATATAGATGTACGTAAACCAATTTCCGATTTAAGTCTGGCAGAAAAGCAAATGGTTCTATTGGCCAGCGCTGCCAGGGAACGGTGTAAATTTCTGATACTCGATGAACCTACAGCCCCTCTTTCCAACACGGAAACAGAAAACCTTTTTAAGGTAGTGCGGTATCTGGCCAAGGAAGAAAATGTAGGAATAGTTTTTATTTCTCACCGGTTGGCCGAGCTCTTTGAAATCTGCGAACATATTACGATAATGCGGGATGCCCAGGTGGTTAAGGATATGGAAATTACTCCCGATCTGACCATTAATCAGATTGTGGAATATATGCTGGGCCGAAAGTTTGATGAAGTATACGAGAAAACAACTGTTCCCATTGGTGATGTAGTGCTGGAACTGAACAACCTTACAGAAGAAAAAGAACGGATTCGGAACATAAACCTTAGCGTAAGAAGCGGAGAAATTGTGGGAATTGCCGGTCTTGTAGGGGCGGGAAAAACAGAGCTTTGCAAGACAATTTTCGGCGCTTACCGCAGTTCTTCCGGAACGGTAAAACTAAAAGGCAAAGATATTACTTCCCGTTCTCCTTCCCAGGCGGTAAAACGCGGTCTTGCCCTGGTACCGGAGGAACGGCGCAAGGAAGGGGTTATTGTTATTGATCCGGTGTATGCCAATATTACTATTTCGGCGCTGCATAAATTTCTTAATAAAATTCAATTTGTGGTAAAGCGCCGCCAGCTTGAAGCTACCGGTAAAATAATACATGAACTGGGAATTAAAACTCCTTCAAAATTTCAGATATTGGCCAACCTTTCCGGCGGAAATCAGCAAAAAGTGGTAGTAGGCAAATGGCTGGTGTCCGATGCGGATATTTATATTTTTGATGAACCTACCAAAGGGGTTGATGTAAGATCCAAACATGATATTTTTAAGTTAATTGAAGACCTTGCAGCCCAGGGCAAGGGTATTATTTATGCTTCCTGTGAATTTTCCGAAATAACAACCATCGCCGACAGGGCTTATGTTATGTACGATGGCGGTATTGTAAAAGAAGTAAAAGTATCGGAATCCAGCGAAAAAGAACTGCTCTACTATTCAACCGGAGGTAATTAAAGATGAGCGCAAAAGCCGCGGGACGGGATCAAAAGGCAGTAATTGTCGATTTTATTGCCAAGTGGGGGGTACTGCTTACCATTGCTGCCCTGCTTATTGTTTTTTCAGTGTCCATGCCTTTTTTCAGAACTATCTCCAATATGATTACCATTATCCGGGCAGTATGTATTGTTACCATTGTTGCAATAGGAATGACTTTTGCACTGACAGTTAATGGTATTGATCTTTCGGTCGGTTCTGCGGCAACCATGTCCAATACCGTATGTATGACATTTTTTATATGGTTTTCCATGGGAACCACAGTATCTGGAACCCTTTTGGCAATTTTATTAACGCTGTTTATTTCTTTGTTTATTGCGGCTATTAATGGTTTCTTGATAGTTAAACTTAAAATATTTGATATGCTGGCTACCCTGGCAACAATGTTTATGTTTGAAGGGGTGGCCATGACCTATGCCGGCGGCGGGGCCATTAATGAACGCATGGTACGGCCCGACGGCACGACAGCCACGGGAACAGTGCCGGCGCTTCTGCGTGTCTTTGGACGGGAACCGTGGATTATCATTATAATGCTGTTATTGGTTTTTATGGCCTTTCTTTTCCTTACGTTTACCAAGCATGGCCGTTATATGTATGCCGTAGGTTCCAACATCGAAGCTGCACGGCTTTCAGGCATTAATGTTCAGAAATACCGGGTAATGGCTTATGTATTCAGCGCCTTGCTTGCCTCCATTGGAGGAATTCTGGTAGGCGCCCGTGTTGGCAATGCACAGATTAACTCCGGCGCTCCGTATCTTATGGGAGCCGTGGCGGCAGCACATATAGGGATCTCGGTGGCCGGTATAGGACGGCCCAATGCCTTTGGAACCCTGGCAGGCGCTTTTCTTATCGGTGTATTGGAAAACGGTCTTATTATGGCTTCGGTTCCCTACTACACGGTAAACATTTTTAAGGGTCTTATCCTGGCGGTTGCCCTGGCCCTTAATTCAATACGTAAAAAATAAATCCCCTGCAGGGATTAAATTTCCGGCAGAGGGTGATTGGTTTTTACAAGGAGGAAGTCATGTCTCGTTTTTCCAAATACTTTTTGATGAAAGAAGGGGATATCTGTGAGTATGTCCGTGATCAGTTGCCTGATTACTTTGCCGTCAATTCAAATATTACCGTTAAGGAAATAGGCGACGGCAACCTGAACTATGTATTCAGGGCAGTGGAAGAAGGGACGGACAAATCTATTATCGTCAAGCAGGCAGGAGAACAGCTTCGCATTTCCGCCGAGATGAGGATTACCACCGATCGAAACCGTATTGAATCGGAAATTCTTATTATTCAGGACAAATTTGCCCCCGGCCTGGTTCCCAAAATTTTTAAGTACGATACGGTAATGTGCGCCTGCCTTATGGAAGACCTTTCAGACCACCGGCTTATGCGCTATGCCCTGATGGAACATCAGACATTCCCAAAATTTGCCGAAGACGTTACCACCTATATGGTAAATACCCTGCTTAATACCACTGACGTTGTTATGGAACACAAGGAAAAAAAGGAACTGGTTAAAAGCTTTATTAACCCCGAACTCTGCGAAATTACCGAAGACCTTATCTATACCGAACCCTATAACGATGCCAAAGGACGGAATATTGTAACGCCGGAAAATCTTGAATTTGTAAAAAAAGAACTGTACGGAGATAAAGCCCTGCACCTGGAAATTGCCAAACTTAAGTTTGACTTTATGAACAATGCCCAGGCGCTGCTTCATGGGGATCTTCATACAGGTTCAATCTTTGTTAAGCCGGATTCGACCATAATCTTTGATCCCGAATTTGCCTTTTACGGTCCCATGGGTTACGACATAGGCAATATTATTGCAAACCTTTTCTTTGCCTGGGACAACGGGGATGCTGCCGGGAACACTTCTTTTTGTGAATGGACTCTCCGTACCGCAGAAGAAGTGATCGATCTCTTTAAATCCAAATTTATTGCGGAGTACGGAAAAAAAGTTACCGATTTAATGGCAAAGACCGAAGGATTTGCCGAATATTATCTGGATACAATTATTGCCGACACTGCCGCCGGAGCCGGTACAGAGCTTGTCCGCCGTACCGTGGGAATGGCCCAGGTAAAAGATGTTACAACCATTGCGGATAAAAACAAGCGGATCAGAGCGGAACGGATCAATATACTCTGTGCCAAAGACCTTGTTATGAACAGGGTAAAATTCAAAACAGGCAAAGATTTTACCGCTTCTTTCAGCAAAGCTATTGCAGCGGCGGATAAAACCCTGTAAATACCATTGGTTTGAATTTTTAACAAAGGAAAAAGTATGGCAGAAAACATTTTATCCATAGACACCGTTGCACTGGACGAAGAAAAACAGGCACTTAAAATTATTGACCAAACCAAACTTCCCGGAACTGTGGAAATTCTTTATCTGACAAAACAGGAAGATATTTTCCAGGCAATATACCTGTTAAAAGTAAGGGGAGCGCCGGCTATAGGCGTGGCTGCCGCCATTGGGGTGTACCTAGCAGCGCTGGAAATAGACGAAAGCTCTTACGATGGTTTTTACGGCAGGTTTAAAAAAGCCAAAGATTACCTTGCAAGTTCCAGACCCACGGCGGTAAACCTTTTTTGGGCTCTCGACCGGATGGAAAAGGTGGTGCTGGATCACAAAGAAGAAAGCCCGGCCAAACTTAAAAAATTTCTCCATGACGAAGCGGTAAAAATACGGGATGAAGATATACAGGTCTGTAAATCCATCGGTGAATACGGATTAGAACTTATAAAAGACGGCGACGGCATACTTACCCACTGCAACGCCGGCCAGCTTGCCACAGTGCGTTACGGCACAGCTTTGGCGCCGGTTCATCTGGGCCGGGAACGGGGGATGAATTTTAAGGTTTTCTGTGATGAAACCCGGCCGCTTCTTCAGGGCGCAAGGCTTTCGGCTTTTGAAATGGTTTCCGCCGGAGTCGATACTACGATTATCTGTGACAATATGGCAAGCATGGTAATGAAAAACGGCTGGGTAAAAGCTTGTTTTGTGGGCTGCGACCGGGTAGCCGCCAACGGGGATGCGGCCAACAAAATCGGCACTTCCGGTGTGGCGATCCTTGCAAAGCATTACGGAATTCCCTTTTATGTATGCGCACCAACATCAACCATCGATATGTCGATCAAAGAAGGTAAAGATATTGTGATTGAGGAACGGAAAGCGGAAGAAGTTACGGAGATGTGGTACAGTGAACGTATGGCCCCAATGGGGGTAAAGGTCTTTAACCCTGCATTTGATGTTACCGATCATGGCCTGATTACCGCAATTGTTACAGAATTCGGTATTGCAAAACCTTCTTATTCGGAGAGCTTAAAAGCCATTTTTGAAAAGAAAAAAACTATCTGAGCTTTTCCAAAACGCTGTTAATTGAGTTGGTTTCAAAGCTCTGTTAGTTTCGGCACAAGAACAAATTTAATTTTCCAGCAGCTTCCGTACTTGTTCTGCCATGGCTTTGGCAAAGTTACGGTGATCGTCAGCTTCCCAGTGGATTCCGTCGACAGGACTGGAAGCGCCGATCACTTCTCCGGCATCAAAAAAAGCAGCACCGCATTCTTTGGCGCATGCCCTGTAGTGGGCGGCCATTTTCCGGGATATTTCAAACGCATCGGGAGAAATTATTTGCGCAAAGGCTTCTGCTTCGGTAATTGGCACCGGACATACCATCAGCACTTTCGGCTGCCCGTCAGCAGGTCCGCATTCCGAAGAAAGAGCAGCCTTTGCTACAAGCTGTGCGCCGTGGGATATTTCGTACGGGCTTGGGTTAAAACGGCGTTTTAAATCGTTGGTTCCCAGCATAACAATTACCAGATCGAGCGGGCGATGACTCCGTAATATGGGAATAAGCTGACGCAAACCGTTGCGATCGCCTTCTACCGGGTCTTCCAGACAGGTGGTTCTTCCGTTTAAGCCTTCTTCCACAACCCAGAATGCAGGATCGGCGCTGCCCGGCATGCCGGGATTTATACCGGGCGGGTTAAGCAGGGATGCCATAACCGCCGGCCAGCGTATTGAATAATCAAAACGGCCGCCTTTGGGATTATAGCCCCAGGTATTGCTGTCTCCATAACAAAGTACGGTTTTCATCCTGAATTTCCTTATTGTTAAAATTCCAGGGCAAAACTTTTATTAACTTTATCGATCAAGGTAACATAAACTATTAACCCTACCGAAAACAATACAAATACAATAATTAACTGCCATAAGACCTGGGTGTGTATCCATTCAACAATTTCTTCGGCGGCAATATCGCAGGCAATCAGTCCAACCACTTCGCCGTCTTTATTTATAATAGGTTCATAGACGGAAATGGTGGAACCGTATTCTTCGGTCTTGTCTATGGTTCCGTACTGAACTGTTCCGGTGTTAAATGCTTTCATTGCGGCGCCGTCCCATTCATCCAGGTCTTCCTGCATTCCTATCGGAGAAAAGCTTTCCCCGCCGACCCTGTCGCTGCCGTCTATAATGTAATTAAAAATAGTTCCTTCATCCTGTGCCATGGTGTAGAGGTATAAACAGTCGGTGTCTTGTTTTATTCCGTAAAGCCTTTGCTGTGTTATTGAATAATACGGATCGGAAGGATTAAGGCTTTTTGCAAGCTTTTCGAACGATTCGGCATTAATCAGATTTAAAGCCCGGTCTACCGGCGGACGGGCATAATGAGAGCCGACAAACTTAATTACAGTATTTACCTGCAATACCGAAGTAATCATAAATACTGCAAAAACCGCTGATAAAAAGAACACAAAGAAAAAGGTTATTCTGAATTTAAGGGTGCTTTTATTTTTTTCCTGTGCTTCCAGGGCATTTAATTCCATGGTTTACCTCTTTAATTCCGCAATTACGAATCCTTGCTTTCATCTGCATTATCACCGGGGATAAACAGATCAAAGCAGGTGCCTTTTCCCGGTTCGCTGGATATCTTAATGGAACCGTGAAGTTCTTTTAGCCGTTCACGTACCAGGTTAAGTCCTATACCCCGTCCTGCGTTAAGATTGGTCGCATCGGCAGTACTGAAACCGGGAGAAAAGATAACCTGCAGCAGGTTTTTTTTCTCTTCCGCATCTTCTTTTGAAAGAAGTTTCAGTTCAAGGGCTTTTTCCTTAATTTTGTTCAGGTTTATCCCTTTGCCGTCGTCAGAAAGCTTTAAATGGATTTGATTGCTTTCCCGTACTATGGAAAGGCTGATCCTTCCCTGACTCTCTTTACCGCTTTCTTTGCGTTCCTCGGGCATTTCTATTCCGTGAGCAACCGAATTTCGCACCAGTTGAGTCAACACTTCCTTGATTACCCGTCGGGGCCCGTTTTCCAGAATTGTTTCGTCCAGTTGATCTACAAAAAAGCCTACTTCTTTTCCTTCGGTTCTTGCGGCATTTTCACAGGCTTTAAAAAGGGTCTCAACCAAAACATACTGATCCTGACGGCTTCTGCCCCCCGTAGCAGCACGGAACGATTCGATCTTGTCAATGATAATCCGGAACTTGTCTTTTTCTTTCATTATCTTTTCAAGTTCAATCGTTATATGAAGTACGTTTTCGAAAGTAATATCATCGCCGTCGCGGTATTGTCTGATAACATCTTCCAGATTGTGAAGCTTGGTACTGAAATTATCCAACCCCAGAATTAATGCATTGGATTTAATGGCATGAACTGACTGATAAATATTGACCATGGCATCTTTTGCCGAAAGACTTTTGTTTTTCAGGATTTCGTTGATGTGATCAAATTCGTATTCCGTGTCTTCGATAAAATCGCCGAACACTGCCGGATCAACCTGAATTACCTGGAACAGATCCTTCATTTCTTCGTCGCGTTTGGTCGCTTCTTCCGCCAGTTTCCGTTCCAGTTCTCTGGTTTCCGAAATATCTTCCATGGTTCCTAGGACATAAAAGTCATTCAGCCCCTGATCTACAGTGGAAAAAACCGTCCTGATTATTTTTGATCTGTTGTTATAGTTGTTTGTGTAGGTAAATTCCTTGATGGGATTAATATCTTCCAGCATTTTGGCATCGAATTGCCTTTCCAGGACCATTTTTAAATAATCAACAAAAATATCCCGTTCTTTGGCTTTAAGAGAAGCCGTAAGGAAGTCGGTAATTTTTTCTCCTTCGATTTTATCGGTGCCAAGAATGTCCTCCAGGGGTTTTGAGTAGGCGCCCTGAATTATATATTCCCGGTTCATCAGGAACATTCCGATGGGAAGGTTATCCTTCATGGCAGTAATAACATCCCGTTCCACCCGGAGTTCATGATTCAGGCGGCTGACCCGGCTGTCCTTTATCAGCCTGCTTTGTTCATAGATAACCGTAAGAAGGGTAACCAGAAAATATACGCCGATTAGTCTGGTTGCCGAGTCGATATGGTAACTTATTCCGGCAAGTCCCGGAATTATGGTAAAAGTTACCACGGCACAGAGCAGCAATACAGAAAAGATCAGCCCTATTGTCATGCCCAATACAAAGATTGCCAAAAGAGGGAATGAAAAAATCCACAAAGATGCAAATCCGTGGAGTTCCCCGGTGGATACAAACATGGTACACATTATGCCAAAAGCGCCTACGACAATTCCTCCGGGAATCTGAAGGGGCAATTTGGTTCTTAACAGGAAGAGGATAATAAAACACAGGGCAGCCATTGCATAATCGGAAATCCCCCGTGGTATGTTTCCTTCCAGGGTAACGGAGGTTCCGAAAATTACCAGGAAGAGCCCTCCTGCCAGAATAGCTATGTTCAGAATGTTGTAACGAAGACTCTCGTCTGTACTTCTGATTTTCCCGCTATTAAGGAAGTTATTTAAGAAACTGGAAAAAAAGTTACCGGTTTTTTCTTCTGCCATCCTAGTCCCCCTTGAGGGATTCTATAGCAACCGAAAGGGAAAATGTTTCTGATTCAAAAGCTGTAAAAGGGATACTGATGATCCTGGCTTGTCCGTGGGGCCATTGAATTTGATGTCCGGTACCCTTGACAATGGTCGGAAGGCTAATTACCAGACGGAAAGCTTCTTCCAGGCCTCTTTTTGCATTGCCTGCAATTATATTAACAATTTCTCCGATGGCATCCACCACTTCGTCATCTATAGAAGAATGTTTGGCATTGGTTAACATATCAGTCAACTTGATTGCCAGTGCGGACTTCATGCCAATTGCTACTGCTCCGCGGGCTTCGCCGCTAAGTCCGATAACTCCCGAAATGTCCCATTCGTTGGCGGCGTCTTTTTGCTGAATATAGGGCCGGTCGACAACCAATTCGGTACCGACAAAATCCTTAAAAGTACTCTTGGTTACTTCGATAAAAGGCTGGATATATTGTTCCATAAAAATTCCTTCCACCGGACGGATCCGGCGTTTGTTAGATGAGCCATTTTCAAAACTCTGTTAACTTCGAAAATGGCTTTGGAAAAACCTGTAAAAAGACCGGTTTTTCCTTTAAATATAAGGTTGCTTTTTCAAAAACTGAAGTTTTGAAAAAGCTTTATATGGTGATTTTTGACAGTTTTTCTGTAAAGATTTTTTCGTTTACAGGTTTGATAATATAATCGGTTGCGCCGTACTTAAGAGCTTCGATAACATTGTACTTTGCAGATTCGCTGGTAACCATAATAATGGGCAGCGTTTTGTACTGATCCATGCTTCTTACAACCTGCAGGAAATCAATCCCCGAAAGTTCCGGCATATTCCAGTCCAATAAAATTAAATGAACCGGCTGAGTCTGCAGCATCTGTAATGCTTCCTTGCCGTTTCCTGCCTCCAGAAACTGGCAGGGAATCTTCAGCTCTGAAAAAGTGTTTTTCACGATATTTCGCATAATTCGTGAATCATCAACTACCATTACTGTTTTCATACCTTCTCCCCTTGTTTATTGGGTTTTAAAGACCGATACTGATTATGAATGATTATGTCATTTTCCCCGATTAAGTATACACATAAATGGGCCTTTTTGGGAATACTGTTATTCTTAATTTGGCCGGTTTTTGCCGCGGATGTACATACCTCTTCCATTCAGGATGATTCGTCATTGCGGACATCCATACAGGATACCTGGCTTACGGAAAGCCCTTCCATGGTGGTACGAAACAGGCCGTTTGTCAGAAATCTGCCCGGCGGAGTATCTGTCCAGGTAAGGGCGGAAGCCCGGAATAACGAGGTTTCGGTAATTCTGGCCCGGGAACGAAACGGGACGTATCCCGGCTGGGCCCAGGGTTCCTGGATTTACACCCGGAACCTTAATACCGGCGCTCCTCTCCGGATTCGTATGTTTATGCGAAGCGATCCCCAGATTTATGTTCAGTGGAGACCGCTGGGAAACGATAAAAGCCAAATAGACCTGGTTCTCTACGAAGCCTATATAGTCCGGGGTCTGCCTATAGGAATCCCTTTCGAAAGGCTCCTTACCATGCCTGTAGAAGAAGTCCTCGGCGCTGCCGGAAACCGGTTTCCCCGCCGTTACTTTGACCCGGATCCTCGCCTGTACCGGAACATAAATACCTTTGTAACTAAAATGCGCGCTGCACTGCCCACTGTTACATACGAAGACGACGGAGTTATTGACGAAACAGGTTCCTATGTTTTGATTCAAACACTCCAGAAGCAAACCGCTCCGATTGGGCTTAACTGTTCGGGCTTTGCCAAATGGGTTGTTGACGGAATGCTCAGGCCTGTTACAAAAAGACGCCTTTCCGTTCGTTCCCTTAAAGAGCCTGTAACCCCCAGAATATCTTCTCTGGCGGCTAATTTTGAGGAACGGGATTCCCTGTTTGGTCTGGACTGGACCCGTAATCTGGCGCTGGAAGCGGCCAAAGTGCTGCGTTCGCCTGCTTATGCCATTTTGGAAAATATAGAAGTTCGGCAGGAAACCTTTGCCGCTCTGATAGACCGGAGCAGGGGAACCGCCGCAATAATAAGTTATCCGGGGTTTCTTCTTAATGCAGGTTTCAGCATGGAAGGACTGCGGCCTTTACTGTATACCCTGGCCATTAACGAGCCGGGCAATATATACCTTGCATCGGTAAACCGGGAACGTAATACCACTCCCCCTCAGCGTCAGCATTACCATGTGGCAGTCCTGGTTCCCTATTTTAATGAATACGGTAACTTCCAGATTCTGGTATTTGAAAGCGCCGAAGAAACAAACTTTGCCGGATTTCTCCGCCGGCACCCCCTGGGTATGGTAAACCTTGTTCGTGTACCCGTAGAAGGGGTCTTTGAGCCATAGGCAGTTTCGGGGTCATCACAATTGCAAAAAACTACTTTACCCTTGAAGTGTTTTTTGTAGTTTTTTAATTCTTTTTCTATAATCCTACGGCAGGGGGTTGTGAAAGTTATATTTATCGCTTAAAGCTTTTACAATTATTTTAAGGTAACTTTTAAGCGGCTGACATCACATTTATGTTAGGCCGCGTATAAACATGAATCCATTGCAATAATTGATTTGTTGCCATGTTAAGAGGTATATCTTTGTCGGTGGCTGCTTTATATGGATTAATCGAATGGTTCCGCGAAGCGGAGACGACTTTTCCTTATTCAATAGTATACCAGCCCTGGAGAACGTTCGACAATGTTGATTTTTTACCTTTTTGCCAAGTAGCATCAAAAAAATGGTAAAGACATAATGAAGTTTACACCGTCTGCCCCAATTTGATATCGCATTTTGCGACTTCAAGTTTAAGATCGCAAATTACGATCTCAAAGATTTGTGTGAATGAAATTGGTTATTTACAGCTATAAGCAAACAGTTTTTCTCCAAGTTTTTGCCAGTACAGCCTCTGCCCCTTTGCTGGATCTGTTCGGATTGGTTATTTTGCCAGGCTCTGCTACAGATAGGGGTTTGTTTAATGAATAAAATTCGTCCGTTTCCGTGGAGGAAGTTCCGGTACGGGAACTTCTTTTTTGCCGGCTTCAAGACATTTGATGAGCCATGCCATGTTTTTTCCCTGGGTTTCCATTATGCACAGGCCTTCTTCGTCCTGTAAAACTTCTTCCTGGGTATTGCCGTGAATTACATTCCAGTAGATCCCCGGTGTTATGATCATTTGAGCAAGATTAAAATAATTGTTTAATTGCTGGAAAACTGAAATGCCTCCTGTGCGACGGAGGGATACTACCGTTGTTCCGGCCTTGTACTTCATTTTGACGCCGGGGAAAAAAAGACGATCCAAAAAGCTTTTAAACGTTCCTGCAATTCCCCCGAAGTAAACCGGAGACGCAAGAATTATTCCATCGGCATTTTGTATTTTTTCAAAACATTCGTTCACGGGATCATCGGAAATTACGCAGCGTTTCAATTCCGCACATTTTCTGCAGGCCAGACAACCCTGAATTTTCAGGTTTCCAACCTGGATGATTTCGGTTTCAATTCCTTCTTTTTCCAATTCTGCCGCTATTATGGAAACTCCCCTGGCCGAAACTCCGTCCTTTCTGGGGCTTCCATTAAATGCTATTACCTTCATAATTCTCCTTCGCATTATTTTATTTAATTTTAAAGCATTTGACAAGCATTTATTACACCTTTATAGTGTATTATAAGCGAGGAAAAGAAAAATGAAGAAATCTTTCCGTTGTGTTTTTTCGGGAGTGTTGTTATTGGTTATGATCATTTTTCCGGGTTGCGCCGGAAAACCGGCTCCTCTGGAAACTCAAAAATTTCTGGCAGATAATTATGACAACTACCTTAGCCTGGAGGCGGAAGAACTTGTCAGAACCGGGATACATTATCATGACCAGAGGGATTATCAAAATGCCCTTAATTATTATAACCAGGCTTTGGAACTTGCACCGAATCATCCGGTAATTCTTTATGAAATGGGTTATTCTTATATTTCCATGGGTAACAATGACGCAGCACTCGAAATGGCTGACAAAGGAATTGAAGAAGCGGAAAACAGGGGTTATACGGAAGTAATTCCCTCTTTGCTTGACTTAAAAGGTTCTGCCCTGGATAACATGGGGCGAAGCGAAGAAGCAATTAATGTATACCTGAAAGCGCTTAACGATTACGGTGTTTCCAATACCTTTCTTTACTATAATCTGGCCGTAAGTTATTACCGCATCGAAAAACGGGAAGACGCTCTCGAAGCGCTTGCCAAAGGTCTTGCTTTTAATCCGAATCATGCCAGCAGTAATTACCTTATGGGCAAGATCTGTATGGAAGACGGAAAAAGTACGCAGGCTTTTTATGCACTTTGCTATTTCCTTTTGCTGGAACCGAATACGGAGCGGGCATTACAGTCCTACAATACGATACTTTATATGCTCAAACCTGAGGATACGATCGAGATCGGGATTGGGGTTCGGGATAATGGCGCTTTCACAGCTTCCGATATAGTGATTTCTACAGCTTTTGCCCTGGATGAAGAAAACTTTCGCTTAAGCGATGCGGAAAAAACAAAAGCCAAGCTGTATTACATTATGACCAGTTTGGAGGATTTAAAAAATTCTGGCAGAATTCAGCGTAGCGGCGGAGATGAGCTGTGGTGGGATTTTTATTCACCGTTCTTTAACCGGATTGCACTTTCCGACTATTTCGATATTTATTGCAAATACATTGCAATCAGCGTCGATCCCGATGTCGACAGCTGGATTGAGAACGAGAGAAACAAGATCGAAGCTTTTTTTGGATGGCTTAACGAATATCTGGAATAAATGATAATTGGATTAACAGGGTTATACTGTGCGGGGAAAAACCATGTAAGCCTCCTTCTGGAAAGACATGGTCTTCCCGTGTTGGATATAGACAGGCTTGGTCATGAAATAATTGAAGCCGAAACAGAAAAAATAACCGGACATTTTGGAAAAGAGATTCTGGATCCCAATGGAGTAATAAACAGGAAACTTTTGGGAAAAATTGTTTTCGGTAAACCGGAACAATTAGCTGTCCTGGAATCCATTGTTCATCCCGGTGTTAATCGCCTTACCGAAGAATGGATTACAGGCAGGAAATTGGGCAAAATTTCCGGTCAGGAAACAGGAACTTGCGTCATTAACGCCGCCCTGCTGCATAAATCTTCCGTAATTAATAAACTGAACGTGATAATTGTCGTATGCGCTCCGTTTTATCTCCGTTTTTTCCGGGCGCTAAGACGGGATAAACGCCCTCCATGGGAACTTATTAACCAGCTTCTTAGCCAAAAGGATTTTCCGCATTATCGAAAAACAGCCGGCAGAGCCGAAAAAACAAGCAAAACCGCAGAAAACCCCGCTCAACTTTTTTTCCCCGAAGCCGATATTTATACCATACAAAATTCCGGATTTTCCGGTTCTCCCCGGATGCTGGAAAAACAAATAGAAGCCATACTGGAAGGTTTTCATAATGGAAAAGAAAAAATTATTGTTGATTGCAGTTTCAGTGGGAGTAGTTCTGGTAATCATATTTAGTGCTGCTATACTGGTCTTTAAGCCTGGTTCCGAAGTTGTTGTTACTCCCGACGTTTCTTCTGTAAATTCCGGAGTAAACCGTTCAGCTTTTGCTGATCCTTCGACATTGTCACAGGACGAGTTGTTTCGGGGACTCCTGGATCCCAATGGCAGTTCTCCCGTTCAAGACAGTAATACTGACAACGATCCTGCAATAACAGTAATCAATGTTCCCAAGCCGGCAACCACAGCTGTTCCCGACGTTGCTCCGGCTGCCAAACCGGCTGCCAAGCCTGCCGCAAAACCGGCCGCCCAACCAGTTGCCCAGTCAAAGCCTGCCCCTGCAGAGCCCAAAAAAGCATTTCGCGATTATTGGGTACAGGCCGGTTCGTTTTCGACCAGGGAAAGGGCCGACGGGGTAAAAAGTACCCTTGGTACCAAAGGTATCAGCGCCATTGTTACCAACCAGGAAATTAACGGTAATACCTTTTACCGTGTACGGGTTGGACCGTATACTTCACAAAACGAAGCGGATTATTGGCTTGCTATGATACAATCAATAGACGGGTTTCAGGAAAGTCAAATCTGGGAGAGCCAGTCGTATAGATGAGCAATAATCAAATGCTCCCTTTTCTATCTCAGGGAGCCTAAAAAGGGGTGTAAGGCCGTCCGGGAAACCGGCGGTCTTTTTTTTTACATGTATCGAAAAAGAAAATATTAAAAAATTAATCATTTATTTTGCTTTTTTCTAAAAACAGTGATATACTACTTTCAACTCCGATTCCCCAGAGCTAAAGCTTGGTAAGGTTATGCTCTGCGGAACGATAAGGCACAAGCGGAAACACTTGTACCCACCATTGTGTAAAGGGGTAACCAATGCAAACGTTATTTTTCTTTCCAAATCAATTTGCATTTCTCGTCTATATTAAAGATAAATTACCTCTGTCAGCCAAATATTTCTCTCAATGGACACTCTTGTTAAAAGTTATGGGAAGTAAAGGAGTTTTTAAATGAAAAAGATTGCATTATTTGGGATTACCTTGTTGTTGCTGGTAATTTTATCCGGCTTTTTTGCCTGTCAAACCGATGCTAACATCATTCTTCTTGATATCGAAATGGTTCCGATTTCCGGTGGAACTTTTTTTATGGGCGGTCCGGAGGCTGAAGCTAACAATGATATTTATAGAGAAAGCCCGCAGCATTGGGTAAAATTAACCGGTTTTCAGATGAGCAAATACCTTATAACCCAAGCACAGTACCGGGCGGTAATGGGGAAAAACCCCAGTTTCTTTCAGTATAAATCCCTTGGAAATACAGATAACTTCCCGGTGGAACAGGTAAGCTGGTATGATGCGGTGGAATTTTGCAACAGGTTAAGTGAGTTGGAAGGGCGTACAATGGCCTACAATATATTTAAAGATACTAGGGACAGTTACAACTTGAGTAATGAAGATGGGGTTAAATGGACGGTAAAACTGAGACCCGGAACCAACGGTTACCGGCTGCCCACCGAAGCTCAGTGGGAATATGCATGCAGGGCCGGGACAACAACGCCGTTCAATACCGGAGCGACTATTAACACCGATCAGGCGAATTTTAATGCAGTTCCGTATATCGATGGCGATCTACCAATGGTTTGGCTGAAAAGGCCAACAGAGGTAGGCAGCTATCTCCCGAACGCCTGGGGTCTCTACGACATGCACGGGAATGTGTACGAATGGTGCTGGGACTGGACCTTTCGCAGCGATAAAGACGACTTTTACAAAAACTACTATGATATCGCTCCTAATATGGTGGAAAATCCTACTGGGCTGGATTCCGGTAACCGCCGAATAACACGCGGCGGGTCATGGGATCATCCTGCGGTACGTCTTCGTTCGGCCTGGCGGGAACGTAGCGGACAGTGGAGAAAAGACTATTATGATTTGGGTTTTCGCGTCGTACTCCCTGTTAACAGTTGGTAACGATCATGTATTATCCTGCCCTTGTTAAGGGCTAAAGGCAAATATTAATTCCATTAATGATCCAGTAAAGGATCTATAGAAAACAAGGAGTTTTTTATGAAGAGAATCGTATTATTTGGAATCGCAATGTTGTCTGCAATCATAATTAGTTTTGTTGCATGTAATAACGGAAGTACAGACGATGTTAGCTTTATCGAAATGGTAAGTATATCAGGTGGAACTTTCTTCATGGGGAGTACTGTATCGACACTTACTAATAGTGGATCTGATGAAAGAGAAAAACCGGAGCATCCAGTAACAGTGAACAGTTTTTACATGGGGAAATATGTGGTAACGCAGGGGCAATATCAGACGGTAATGGGGTCGCTGCCAACGGGGTTTGATGGAGATAGCGCTGCGAAAGGAGATAATTATCCCATGTATCGTGTTAGCTGGTATATGGCGGTTGAATTTTGTAATAAACTGAGCGAACTGGAAGGATTTACTCCGGTCTACACTATTAATAAAACCATAGGATCAGACACAACCAACACAAATAGCTCTGATACACTAAAATATTTGGTAACTCAGGATATCAAAGCCAATGGTTACCGGTTGCCGACTGAGGCGGAGTGGGAATATGCATGCAGAGCAGGGACAAAAACATTGTACAACAACGACAGAAACAGCATATCTGCTTCTGAAGCGAATTTTGCTCCTCCTGGCCAAAATTTTTCTTCAGGTCTTATGCCGGTAAACAGTTATGCCCCGAATGCTTGGGGTTTGTATCAAATGCATGGAAACGTGTTTGAATGGTGCTGGGACTGGTTCTTATTGACTTACTACAATGATTTGGTAGATATAAATGGCACAAACCCTACGGAAAACCCTACAGGACCGTCTTCCGGACATGAGAGTACCCGTGTTATACGTGGAGGAGGATGGTCTCAAAGTGGTGCTGCCCCATCTGATCGTTCGGAACGCCTTCGTTCATCTTACCGGGAAAATAACCGGGCAAATAGAGATAATCTTAATGACATGGGATTCCGTGTGGTACGATCCAGATAACCTGGAGGTGTAGCATTCTTTAAAAGATACAGGGAACAGAAAGTTCTGTTCCCTGTAAATCTATGGTGAGTAATATACAGAAAATAAGGGACAGGAATAAAACATGAAAAACAAGCGGATTTTTGGTTTAGTTGTATTATTGCTGGCGGTGACCGTTAATATGTATACCCAAGATGTAAAATTTAGCGGCTACTTTAACAGTGGCATAGGTATTGTATCCAGCAGTTCTGACGATTCGGATACCGTTTTAAAAGCCTTCGGTGTCGATTCGGAACAAAACGGCTACCGCTTGCGGCTGACCGGTTCGTATACCAACGAAGAAGAGAACGCCGGCATCAGGTTCCGCTTGCAGTCACAGAGCCGTCTGGATCAGGGGGGATATTTTTCCCTGCCCTTTGTCTATGGCTGGATGAAACTTTTTGACGATGTTGTCTATCTGGCAAGCGGCCTTATTGATGATACCAGTTGGCAAACTACCGACTGGTACATTATCGACGATGTGGGCGAAGGCCTTGGCGCCTTGCTTAAGGTAACGCCAATATCCGGGCTGGATTTGGGATTCGGCGCTTATCTTATTAGTCAACAGTCTGCAGCTTCCAATAATATTTTGAACTACAATGGTTTTCTTCCCAGTTATGACGCTATTACTCCTAAAATCGAAGACGCTAAATATGTTTTCAGCGCTTCCTATACAATGCCCGATGTCTTTTACCTTGGCGCTTCTTTCCGTTTAAAAAACAAGGCGGGCTGGAAGGATACTCGCCTTGATATCGAAAGATACGGGTATGATTACGAGGGAAGGCAGGAATCCGCTCAGTTAATCGGTGAATTCCGTTTGCTGTCGGTAGAGAATCTGACGGCGGTTGTTGCCTTTTCCCTGGATAAGCTGGAAGAGTTTGATGTTGAAGGAAATACCATTGTTTCTCAAACTTTCGCATATGAACTCAATGATCTAACGATTGGACTTAATGCAGCTGAGTTTTTCTATAATCGAAAAAATATTCTTGGTCAAACAATAGCACATGCACCCAGTCTGGTCTTTAACCTTTGGGGATCGTATACAATTAATAATATCATACCCCGGTTGGATCTTGTGTACTTCTTGGGCGGCCAAAGCAAGGTTGGAGGGGACGAAGCTCTTATGTGGCACCGGAGAGGGTTTGTCAGCAGCAGAATACCCAAATTCAATTCAAGCGACAATCGCAACCGTTCGCTGTTCAGTGTAAGGCCCTCGGTAAAGTTCGATCTGACTGGCGGAACTTTTATTGAAATTGGTAATGTGTTCAATTATGATTTTGGTAATTTTGACAGCGCTTACGGAGATTCCAATGATCCAAATAAAAGGTATGTTATATCCAATGTCTTCTACATTGATTATACCTGGAGCTTTTAAAACAGGTTAGCAAGGATTTTTACTAACGGCCAAGAATCACCATTCACGGGCTTTAAAACCCTCTGGAATGTTAATTCTTACCGTGTCTCCGGTTTGTTCAATGGCATAAAAGCCGGTTTCATGAATGTATTCCCTGACCAGTTTTGTCATTATCGCTCCGGCTATGGCGCCTTGGAATTTCCGCGTGTCATTGCGTGCATCTGCCCTGCTGCGCAGAATTGCTATTCGTTTAACGTGTTCGTTCACATCTTTCTTGTTCGGTTTTGCTTTTACTTCCACAGCCATTACGATATCGCCGTTTTCCAGCAATAAATCGACTTCAGTAAAACAGTTTCTTGCAGAGTCATCAATTTGAAGGTTTTGGGAAATTTGTTCAAAGGTAAAGCCCAACTCGTTAAACTTTTCTTTAATATTCGGCACTACTAGATGTTCAACAAGTTTTCCAAAGCGATTACCCAGCTTGCCAAGCTGTTTATTAAGCCTCTCGGAACTTTCTCTCATTTCTCGCGCGTTCTCTTTCTGCTGTTCCCGGCTTTCCATCAGAGCAGCCCAAACATCTTCGAAAGTAAGACCTTTTTGTGGTTTTCGGGTTTTTGTTTTACTCATAAATACTTTCCCCTTACAATATGCTATACAAATGTGTTTTTTTCAACCCATTTTGGCGGGCTATACAGTATATAGGGTAAACATTGCGCTCTTGCTTGTGCCGGAGAAAAGAAAAATGCGGTTTTCACCATTTTTTTAAATATTATTAACAATTCCTTAACACACAAAATAAATCATTATGTAAAATCTTATTAAGGAGTAATTAATGAAAAGGATTTTTTGTATTCTTATTGTTGTTTTTACAATAACGGCGGCCGGTTTTTCCCAGGAACTTAAGTTCAGCGGCTATATGAATTACGGTCTTGGGATTGTAACTACCAATGATGGAGATGACACCAAGTCTTATCTTCAGTCATCTGGTGTTGATTCCGAGCAATATGGCGGCAGGTTCCGGCTTAACGGTTCTTATTCCAATGAGGACAAAACCGCCGGTGCAGATTTTAGAATCCAGTTACAAGGAGCTTCGGTAAACAGTGGTGCTATCTCAGGAAATAGCTCGTATGATCTTGGTTTGGCGTATGGTTATGGATGGATCAGGCCCATTGAAATGGTTCAGGTTAAAGCAGGTATTGTAGCGGACTCTACATTTGAAACTGCAGGTCCAATATTAAGGGATGATGCAGGCGGCGGTCACGGCCTGGGAGTCTTTGTAAAGGTTACCCCCATAGAAGGGCTTAATATCGGCGCTGGTGCATATTCAAAAGGTATAGATGGCAGTAACGCAAATAATATAGTTACTGACATTGGCGCTATTACGGAATTGCATAAGGCTAAATATATCTTTGGCGCTGCCTATACCATGCCGGAAGTATTCAAGTTCAATATTTCGTTCAGGTCATTCAATAGTGGTCTCACTCAAACTGGTTCTAGCGCCCCCAGCAGGAATAGGGCAAGGCTCATTGGTGAATTACAACTGCTCATGATGGAAAACCTGACTGCCATTGTAGAAACGGAATTGGACTATCTTTGGACTGATGAAGATAAATTCGATGAATTCAGCAACAACGGCAGATTTAACCTTTTTGAAACCTTTGCCTACAAAATGGACGACCTCCGCTTTGGCCTTAATGCTGCACAGTATTTTAACAATAGAGATACTGTCAGTAGTTCCAATAAGGATAAACCGGAAGTTGGTCTTCGCTTTAACCCCTGGGTAAGCTATGCCCTGGCCGACGGTAAAATAGTTCCCCGTCTTGATGCAGTGTATTTTTTACACGGCGACCGTGCAAGCACCACCGATAGATATAAGTATGATCGCAGGTATGATGTTGGTCCTACCTATGTAAAGGATGCATATATCTTTAACGTCCGGCCTTCGGTAAAATTCTTCATTGACAACAGAACTTCCTTTGAAATCGGTGATGTTTTTATGTATTCAAAAGCGGATAAAGATGCTGATGCAGTTAAAACCAACGTAGTATACGTTGATCTGGTTGTCAGGTTCTAAAAATCCTCTGCATAGAAGGGCTGTCCGAAAGGACAGCTCTTTTTTTTGAGAAAAGATAGCTAACGAATTATTCGGAATAACTCTTACCACTCACGAGCTTTAAAGCCCTCCGGAATGTTTATTCTTACCGTGTCTCCGGTTTGTTCAATGGAATAAAGACCGGTTTCATGTATATAATCTCTGACCAGTTTTGTCATTATCGCTCCGGCTATGGCGCCCTGAAATTTTCGCATGTCATTGCGGGCATCTGCCCTGCTACGCAGAATTTCTATTCGTTTAATGTGTTTGTCCACATCTTTTTTATGCGGTTTTGCTTTTACTTCCACCACCATTACTGTAGTGCCGTTTTCCAGCATTAAATCAACTTCAGTATAACAATTATTTAAGGAATCATCAATTTGATGGTTTTGGGAAACTTGTTCAAAGTTAAAACCCAACGCGTTAAATTTTTCGGTAATATTCGGCGCCACCAGATGTTCAGCCAATTCTCCAAAGCGGTTGCTCAGGAAACCAATCCTACGGTCTGTTTCTTTCATTTGCCGGTCTGTTTCTTTCATAGCTTCTCTGGTTTCTTTCATGAGCCGGTCTGTTTCCTTTTGCAGCTCTCTGTTTTCCATTAGAGCAGCCCAGACATCTTCAAAAGTGTAATGTTTTTGTGGTTTTCGGGTTTTTGTTTTACTCATAATAATCCCTCCTTTGCAAGGTACAATGTAGATGTAGTATTTTCAACCCATTGTGGCGGGCTATACAGTATATTAGGGTAAGCATTGTGTTCTTGCTTGTATTGGATCCTAAAAAACTTTTTTTGCGGCAGGGATACCCTTTTTTTTACAGCCGTTGCAGTACTGCTCTTGGGTAGTAGTGTAGGAGTATGTCGCTGGCACTTAATCCCGCGCTGGCCATTCCTGCTGCACCGTGTTGATCCATCCCGATACCATGGCCGTAACCGGCGCCCTGGAAAACAAAATATTCAACTTTTCCTTTTGAAAGCTTATAGCGGATTGTAAAAAGGCTTGAACGCAGGCTGCCCATGGCATTCCAGATTGCATCCCCTTTAACGATTACATTTTTTTGGGTTCCCTGTACTTCCAGTTCATATATTCTGCCGGAAATACCGCGGCCTCTGGTAATTATTCGTGTAATTTCTCCGGGGTCTTCCGGCAGACGCCGGCGGATTTCTTCGGGAGTAACCCACTTTTCCCAACGGTAAGCGGAAATATACGAAAAACGGGGAACATTGGAATAGGTTGCAGGTGTTTCCCTGATCCATCGGTACAAGGCATCCGGAGATAAGGGTTCAGTCCGTATTGGGAGTAACTTGTCCGGTACTGCCTGCATGTATGCATCATAACCCCACATGGTAAGGCAATCTTCGCTGTAACCGCCATGGTTTGCCGAATAATACGCTTTAAGGGGTTGTTTGCCCCCCATAAGCACCATTCCTCTTGTGGCAGCTACTGCCGCGGTGGTGTTTTTTTGCTCCCCTCCAACGCCGTGGTATGCCTGGGAATGGGGGGTTCCAAAAAGATCAAAACCTCTGGCGGCAAATTGTCCTTTGTTGGCAATGGCATAGGATCGGGCGGCAATGGCCTGGACTTTTAACGCTTCCACCGGCCAGCTTGCAGGCATTTCTACGGGGACGACGCCGTAAAGGTAATCTTCCATGGAAACTATATTTACCACGGTCATTCCTTCCGGGCCGGGCCGGAATTCCAGGGCTCCCCGATACGTCCGGTTAATTCCCGGTGCCCCATTTACCGCTCCCGATACAATGGAACAGTTTTCGTTGCTCCTTAATTCATAAACCAGCGGAGATCCACTGCGGAGCAGGGCTTTATTGTTTTTATCCTGGACAATAACAACGCCATTACTGCACTCAACCCAGAACTGTTCGCCGGCTGTGCTGCTGTAGAGAGGGTTGTTGTTTCCCGCAGCGTGTATAAAAAATGCTCCTCCTGCCTTAACCGAAACCACGCTTCTCTTTTCAATCAGCCCTATGCGTATTGTTCCTTCTTTGGGGTAAGGCGGGGCAGGGGTTACTTTTGGCGGGGTTGCCGTAATTTGCCGCCGTACAAGGTATGCTCCATCCCCATAAACGCCGCCACCGGGAACAACCTTCCTGGCTTCCGCCAAAGCAGTGCTTATTTCTCTGTTATTGGGAAGCCGTGCATTGGCAGTAATAAGGTAATCCCGGGCTTTTTGCCATTCTTTCCGGGCAGCCAATAATCGCGCCAGGGGGAGGAGGACATTGGTAAAAGAGGTATCCTGATCCCAGCAGGTTTGAAGGCATTTTTCCGCTTCCTTTGGATCGCTGTCCCGTAACAAAAGACCAAGCCTGTACCAGCCCATGGGCCGCCATTTGTTGAGCTCAAGGCTTTTTTCGTACAATTCTATGGCTCTTTTGGGACTACCCATTTCTTCGTAAACAGCAGCGCTGTAGAAATAAAATTCCGCCCGCAGACGGGGATCTTTTTTCAATATTGCCGCTTCGACAGTACTCCGAAGCTGTGCCGCTTTGCTGTAGCTGCCAATAAGATAATATGAGATAAATAACTTAAATTGCAGTTCTTCTTTTTCTGCCGGATTAAGATTATCTGTTTTTAACAGTTCTTCCAGCAGTTCCGTTGCCTTGGTCATTTCTCCCAGTTCCCAGTTGAGTATTACCAGGGAGTGTTTGTCTTCCGGTCTATTTTGTTTGAAAAGAATAAATGCCGCATTTTCTATTTTGCCCGAATAATATGCTTCAACAGGCTGCATGAGTATTTCCTGAACCCCTCGGGAAAATACAGGAACGGAAAGGCATAAATACAGGGTACAACATACTATGAAAGTTTTATTCATAAGCTTAGATAATATACTATCATAAATACATAATGAAATGGAAGGTATATTTTACAATGAATTAATTACCTATGGAATAACCATGTGGTGTGTGCTTTACCGCCAAAAATAAATATAGGACATTGAAGAACAGGAGTTTGTAATGGATGTTGCATATACCTATTGGGAAGCAGATGACGGCTGGTTTGTCGGGTATATAAACATCTACCCTGATCACCTTACACAGGGACATGATCTGGCCGAACTGGAAGAGATGCTTGCCGATGTTTACCAAATCCGGCAGGAAGAAGAAAAACGGCTGGCGCAAAAACGGAAAAATGGTGTATTGCGGCTTAAAGTTTCTGCATGAAACGCCAAAAGCAAAACTCCTAACCCTTTCTCAACCTATTTATTCGCGTATATACCAGTAGCTGGACTGAAAGTATCGGGATCAATGTTGCCACACAGGTGAGGGAAAGGTTGGCCATGAAGGCCATTTGGCGTGCTACAACGGCAGCGACGCCAAAGCGTCCGTCAACAGCAGCCACGACCAACCGGCCTGAATGGGCGTTCTTTCCCTCACCTGTAGGTAATAATTTATATAGGTACATTCAGTCCCAGCTACTGGAGGGAAAAATAATTGCTGACAGAGCAAAGTTGTGGGATAATAATGGTATTATGCAACAGCGTCAGAGCATGATTCAATCCCAACAGCTGAAGATGAATACCCAACTGTACCAGTCCATTAAGCTGATGGAATTGCCCATTCTGGATTTGCAGGAAAAAATAGGGGAGGAAATAGAAAAAAACCCTGCTTTGGAAGTGCTGGAAGAGCGGGGCATTGTTTCTCAGGACGCTGTAGCCGATGCTTATGCTAAAGCAGTCGTTGCCGCCGGTACCGGCAGTTATCAAAAGGAAGAAGAAGCCTACTTTGAGACAAGTTCCGACGCAGGCTTTATCCGTCAGGGTATGGATGAAGATGAACACCAGAATTTTCTGGAAGGAGCCATTTCCCGGCCCGAAACCCTGCAGGAACATCTTCTGTGGCAGTTAGCCCTGGAAACCGGAGAAGACGACATACGCCGCATTGGGGAGCTATTAATACAGAACCTGGACGATGATGGTTTTTATAAAGAAGCTACGGAACTCTTTTTAAAAGACGAAAATCCTTCCAATGTCGAAAAAGCGCTTGCCTTGGTCAGGTCATTGGAACCGCCGGGAACCTGTACTTCCGGTTACAAAGAATCCCTTCTGGTTCAGGCGCGGCTGCTTCCCGATTGTCCTCCGGTTATGGAAGCAGCCCTCGATTACCTGAAAGACATGGAAAAGGGGAACTTTGCCGAGACAGCCCAGGTTCTGGGCTGTACCAAAGAAGAATTGGAGGCCTGTTATAACCGTATCAAAGAAAGCCTTTCCCCTTTTCCCGGCAGGCAATTTGCCCCAAGGGAAACGCGCTATGCGATACCCGATGTAGAAGTCCGCCGTAAAGATGGTGAACTTTCTATCATACTGAATAATGAGGAAATTCCCGTGTTGGGAATAAACCCTTTTTTTCTAAAAATTGCCGAAAAAAAAGTTAATGGAAGAGAAGCCAGGGATTTTGTCAGAGAAAATATAAAGGAAGCCCGTTGGTTTATTTATTCCATTAACCAGCGAAACCATACATTGCTTCGTGTAACAAGGGCTATTGTTGAATTTCAGAGGTCTTTTTTCCTTAATGGTCCCAGGTTTTTAATACCTCTGACTCTAAAGGATATTGCCGTTGAATTGGGAGTTCACGAAACAACCATTTCCCGGACTGCCAACAGTAAATATGTACAGACAGAATGGGGACTCTTTGAACTCCGGCATTTTTTTACAAACTCCGTTTCCAGGGGGTCGGATTTTTCCAAGGAAGGGGTAAAGGAAATACTGAAAGAAATAATAACCGGTGATGAAAAACGCCTTACCGACAGCGAATTAACGGACATGTTGGCTCAGAGGGGTATAGCCCTCGCACGGCGTACTGTGGCAAAATACCGGAAAGAGCTTGATCTGGGTTCATCGTATACCCGATAACGGGAAACTCTGAATACTCCTGTAAGGTTTTTAGGAGTTCCCATATAATTTTTTTTGGAGGCATTTCATGAACATCGACATTAAATCCGTGCATTTTAATTTGCACGACGACGCCAGGGAATACCTGGATAAAAAAATCGCCCGGCTTCACAATTTGGAGAACATGATCGTAGACCTTTTAATTACAATAACCAAAGAAAAGCAATTTTCCGCCGAATCCACAGTCAATTTTCGCTGGGGGGTTTCGGTTCATATAAAAGAGCAGGACTTTGAACTTACCACTGCCATAGATAAAATGATAGACAAACTGGAACACAAAATCACCAAGGAAAAGGAAAAGGTTAAGGAAAAGCATTAGAAAAGCTTCCATTTTAGAGCAGAGCATCTATCTCTGTACAAGTTATCTGCATTAAGCCTGGGAAAGGGTGAGGCAGGTGCCCTGGGCTCGAACATGAAGGCAGCAATTTATGTCGATGTGTCCAGTTCGTACTTCTCTTCGCTTTCTGCGGCCATTCCTCCTTCGAGCGCATCGGCAGCCAGATCGGCGGTATAGCCGCCGAATGGTACTGCCTTGCCGGTTTTAGCGGTGTTATTGCGCCTGGAATTAATTAAGTGTGCCCGGTTTTTTCGTTCTGTCAGGGCAAGTCCTGCGGCAGCCCGGACTGCGCGGGCGGCAGATGTGCCGCAGCTGCAAACCTGGGCTATGTCTTCCGCTTCGGCGGCGGCGATTGTTTCGATATTCTGAAAATGTTTCAATAATTTCGCAGCCCGTTTGGCGCCTATCCCTTCTACCGATTCGAGTGTTAATAGTTTCAGATTTGCAGAACGCAGTTTTTGGTTGAGTGAGGTGGCAAAACGGTGAGTTTCGTCCCGTACAAACTGAAGCAGCCTTAATGCTTCGGAGCTACGGGCCAAGACCAGTGGTTCTTTGGCATTGGGGAACCAGATTTCTTCTTCCCGTTTGGCAAGACCGGCAATATCGCAGTCCAAACCCAGATCATCCAAAACACCTTTAGCGGCGTTTACCTGCCCTATACCCCCGTCAATCAAAATCAGGTCGGGTAGTTCACGGTTCTCCCTGACAAGCCGGGTGTAGCGTCGTTTTACCGCTTCCCTCATTGCGGCAAAATCATCCACAACCCCAATTACACTGCGGAGTTTTAGGTGACGGTAATTTTTTTTGTCGGGCATGCCGCCGGCAAAACTGACAAGTGAGGCTACAGGATGTTTTCCGTCAAGCTGGGCAATATCAAATCCTTCGATACGTTCGGGCCGGTTTTTTAAGTTCAGGCATCTTTTCAGTTCGTCCAGTGCAGGTCCTGCGCCGCGTTCTCTAAGCCGTTGTCTGAGTTCTTCTTCGGCATTTTGCCTTGCCATAGTCATGACTGTTTTATGGTGTTTGTCATCCGGAACAAGGATCTGCGGTTCCAGACTGAATTGTTCACGGAACCATTTGCCCAGTGAAACAATGTCAAAGGTTTGTTCTGCATTATCTGCACCCTGGCAGTTGATTGTTGTTTGATTTCCAAAGCTTTGCAGGTAGATCTGTCCCGGAGGAAGCCGATCCCCGTTGTAGTAACCGGCAATAAAGGTAATCAGCGACTCGCTTTCGCCGGAAGCGCTCTTGGTACGGTACAGTTCACGTCCTGTAAGCTTTCCTTCGCGCATGGAAAATACCGAGTATACGGCGAACACTCCTTCGGCTGCCCATGCTATGTAGTCCCGGCCATTTGGATCGAAATCCACAACGGCGCTGGTACTATTCAAACCTTCAATAATTTTAATGGCATTACGAAGCTGGGCTGCACGCTCAAAACGAAGAGCTGTTGCCGCTTCCTGCATTTCACTGGATAGTTCCGATATAAGCGTTGCTGTATCCCCGGAAAGCAGCCTGGCTACCCTGTCTACCTGGAGGGCATAGTTTCCGGTATTCAGCTTTTCGCAGCAGGGCGCAGAGCAGCGGCCAATGTGGTAGTACATGCAGGGATGTTTCCGTTTTTTAAGCGTTTTGCATTTCCGCAGGGGAAAAACCCGGTCAATAACGTCCAGCATATCATCCATGGCTCCTACATTGGGAAACGGTCCGAAGTAGGACGATCCATCTTCAATAATGTGCCGGGTTCGGAATACCCGCGGATAGGAATCTGCGGTAAGACGGATTACCGGGTATGTTTTTCCGTCCTTCAGATTGATGTTGTATTTGGGACTATGTTGTTTTATAAGAGTGTTTTCCAGCAGCAGTGCTTCGTATTCATCTGTAACGATGATTGTTTCTATCGAAGCGGCATTACGAAGCAAGACCTGAGTTTTTATGTCCTTTTCGCCGGAAAAGTATGAAGCAAGCCGGTTTCGAAGTATTCGGGCTTTACCTACATATATAATGCGGTTTTCGGAATCCCGTATCAGGTAGACTCCAGGTTCTCTGGGAGCTTCTCCGGCAATCTTTTTAAGGTTCATTGGCGAAAATTCCGATACTTATAATGTAGTACTATGAAAAAATCAAACTCAGCACTTTATGCCGCTTTATTGTATAGTTTTTGGCTCTTTTTTGTCAGCCTGAACCTGGAAGCGGCGGAAAATACCATTGTTTTAGGCTCAGCCAAAGGCTGGGGTACGGTAGAACAACGTACTCAGGTGGACGAAATCAACGCAGTCAGGCCCAATTCGGTGCTTACCCTTTCGTCTGCCATGCCAAACGAGGCTGGACGGGCAAACGGAGCCGGACAAACAAGTTCCGGTTCAACAGAAGATTTTTTTGCCCTTTATGCAGCGTTCCGCAACTTTCCTGTCCAGGAATCCGTTCTGGATTTGGCTTTAAGTTTTGACGAAGGTGTTCCGGAACGTTTTGCCGACAACCGAAAAAATTACAGAGTGGTTGTGTCAAGGGCAGTTCAGGCTGTTAATGAGCGCTGGGCACGGTACGGACGCGGAGCGGCGCTTTTTACCGGAGAGAATAAAGCTGCCGGTGCTCCTGTAACGGTATGGCCCGGTCCTTCAGCACTCTTTGCGCCGGGCAGAAGTATCCGGGATTTCAGTATAGAATTCTGGCTTTTCCCCAATGCTATGGAAAACGGCGAACAGGTTGTCGCCTGGACAGCGGCGGAAAATCAACGCATTTTTTGCGAAACTGTAAGGAACAGAATGCGCTGGACCTTCCAGAATTTTTTTGCTCCGCCGGACAGACTACGACTGTCGGGAAGGGCCGAGGGCAGGGTTGGAACATCGGACAGATTAACACTTTCTGTTGAAAGCAGAGTCGCCATAATACCCCGCAGTTGGAGTCACCATTTAATACGATATAACGCCGATACAGGATTGCTGGAATATCTTGTTAACGGGCGCATCGAAAATATGTGCTATACAACCGCCAATGGCAGGGAAGGGGGAGATGTGTATACTCCCCTGATAAACTGGGACGGGGTGTTTATTTTAGGAAATCGTTTTTCCGGAATGATGGATGAATTCCGGATTTACAATAAGGTCATCAATACTCCGGGCCATTCGGTTCTTGAAAAGGCAAGTTATACAGCCCTGGAATTACCTGAGTTGTCAAAGTTCCCCAGGGGCGGCGGCCGTTTTGAAACCCGTACTATTGACCTGGGTGAAATGGGATCGACAGTTAAAAGGATCGAAGCTTCCGGCGGAAGGCTTGGTTTTGCATCGGCGGGCAGTAAAGCCATGACGGTAAAAAATACCTATGCAGGAAAAGGAAATTTCCGCTTCCCTGATAATTCATCGGTTCAGTTTTTTATCCGGGCAGGAGAAGAACCATATCGTTTCGGTAATATACCCTGGATCCCTGTAGTTCCCGGACAATCGGTGCCTGGCACTGTTCGGGGGCGTTATGTTCAGATTGCAGCGGATTTTTATCCCAGCGGAGATTGTTCTGCCAGCCCTTATCTGGAAGAATTGCGAATTGTTTATAACAGAAACGATCCGCCTTATCCGCCTTCGCTGGTTACGGTTCGTCCTTTGGACGGAGCAGTGGAGCTTTCCTGGCGGCCAAGTCCCGACGAACATGCCCGCGGTTATCTTGTTTATTACGGTACTTCCCGGGGTGTTTATTACGGGGAAGATGCATCATTCGGAGCTTCTCCCATTAATGTGGGAAACCGGACTTCCATAAGACTGGAAGGATTAAAAAACGGAACTTTGTATTTCTTTGTAATTGCAGCCTATGACGGAACAGGCCCAAGACCGGAGGATTTACATCCCGGAAAATTTTCAAAGGAAGTCAGCGCCCGGCCTTTAAGGACAGGTCAATGATAAAGAACGCTGATAATTTCGGCAGAGCCGGTGACCGGCAGCCTGAAAGGTGAATGCATACAGGATGGGTGAATGAATTTTGATCTTCAGGATGTTCTGGAACGCGCAAAAGGATCCTCCCGTGTTGGGGATCATGAAGAAGCGGAACGGCTATTAAAACAATATATCACAAAAGTTCCGGATGACAGATCCGCCCGTTTGCTTTTGGGTATAACTCTTGCCAAGCAGGAAAAATCAGACGAGGCAGTGGATGAATTCACCACCCTTTTGGCCGAAAATCCCAACGATGTAGAAGCGTTAAACAACCTTGCGGTTATTTACCGCCGGCAGGACAAGCTTCAGGATGCGCTCGGCGCGCTGATGGAAGCAATCGATATTGATCCTGTCAGGGCTGAATTTCATTACAATATCGGGAATATTCATAAACAACTTGGAAACCTTAAAGCCGCTTCCATGGCCTATGCAAAGGTTATTGAACTGAACCCCGACTATGTTCATGCATACAATAATCTGGGAACCATCTACGATCAGCTTCGCGAATATGAAAAAGCTTACATGACTTTCCGTAAAGGCCTGGCCCTGGATCGCAACAACCCAACCCTTCATTTTAATTACGGTGTTGCTCTGGAAGCCAACAACCGTTTTGAAGATGCGTTAAACGAATACAAGTTGGCGCAGAGAAGCAAACCAGGCTGGCTTCAGCCAATGAACAATATGGGGATCATTTATTTTAAACAGGGTCAGCATACCAAAGCAATGGATACCTTTAACCGTATTCTTCATGCAGATCCCCTTAATGCGGAAGCCCGGAACAATATGGGTGTGGTTCAGGCCGATCAGGGTAAAATTAAAGAGGCTGTTGCAAATTACCGCAGGGCAATTGAGTCCGATCCCAAATATGTAAAGGCTGTTGTCAATCTTGAGCGCGCTCTGGAAGATTCCGGAGACTTTGCCGATGCGGTTGTTGAACTGGAAAAGCTAATCAAACTTGTTCCCAACAGCGCTGATGTGCGGCATCGTCTTGCTGCCCTTTACCTGAAAATGGACAGGTACCCCGAAGCGCTTCAGCAGGCTCAGGCTGCTCTGGAATGGGAACCTGAAAATACCCAGGCTCTTCGTATTCTTGGAACAACTCAGCGTGTTATGGGAAATGACGCTGAAGCGGAAAAAGTTTTTGAAAAAATACTCAGTATTGATCCGGGAAACTTTGCGTTTCATCTGGACCTTGCAGATATTCATTTTAAACGAAAGGAATATAAAAAGGCCGAAGAAAGGATAATGGCTTTCCTTTCACGGCGGCCAAATGACCGGGAAGCAAAAATGCTTTTGGGCCGCCTGTATGCCAAAATGGGAAACCGTACCCATGCAATTCAGATTTTTGAAGAACTGGCCAAGGCAGATCCCAATGATACCGAAGCATTGGCTGCTGCAGCCGAACTTCACAAGAATGCAGGGGAGACTGAGAAAGCTCTGCGTACTGCGGATAAACTGGTTAACCTTCAGGGAAAACGGGCGACGCCGGATGACCTTTCCGATTTGAATGATTCTTTGGCTTTTTACGAAAGCGCCGTTAAGGCATATTCTTCGGATGTAACCGACATGTGGGCACGAAACCTGAAGCTTTTACAGGATGCGGTTACGGAAGACAAAAATGATACAGACGACATTTCCCTTCTTATGGGGATGGGAGATAAATCTCCTGTTCTGGATGAAGAAACAGAAGCGCTCTTTATTGAAGAACCCGATTTCGGACTGGAAGACACCGACGAGTTATTTTTTGATGATGAGCTTCCTCTTTATGATGAAGAAACCCAACCCGATATGTCGTTGGACAATATGGCTGAGCCGGAGGCTGAATATTATCCGGAACCGCCGTATCAGGAACCCCAAAAAAATCAGAGCGGAGATTACCGGCCGCCGCCGCAGCCTCAACAGGATTATCCGCTGCCTCCGGAACCTCCGCAGCCCCAACAGGATTATTCGCCGCCTCCGGAACCGCCGCAACAACCTCCGCAGCCCCAACAGGATTATTCGCCGCAGCCGGAACAACCGCCGCCACCACAACAGCCGCCACCACAACCACAGCCACAGCCGCAACAGCAATGGCAACCACCACCACAGCCACAGCCCCAACAGCAATGGCAACCACCGCAACCACAGCCACAGCGACAACAGCCACGGCAACAACAGCCGCAGTATCCTCCCGGAGATGAACCGGAAGCCCTTCCTATTGATGAGGAAGAAGAGGAACTTACTCTGGAAGACGGAGGAGAGGAACAGCCCGGGGAATGGGAAGAATCGGCTGAGGAATCAGAAGCGCCCGGAGAATCAGATGTTGATGAAGATTCTGCCGAAGACTCTTTAGATACCCCGGACAATATCCAGGATGATGAAACCGGAAGTACTGAAGAAGAACCTCCTCAGGAAGAAGACTTCCTGCCTGACGATCTGCCGGGTTCGGAAGATGAAGATTTCTCTGCTGCAGAAGAACCTTTAATGGATGAAGATCTCTTCGGCGAAGAAGAACCGGAATCCTTTTCGGATTCTGCCGAAGATTTTTCCGGTGAACAACAGGATATGCCCGGGATGTTTTCTGATGAACCGGAAGAGGATTTCCTGGATAGTTTGGAAGAACCTGTACAGAGCGAGGCTCCGGGCCCGGAATTGAATGAATCTGAGCCGGATGAACAGTTGTTTGAAAACGAACCTGAAGAATTTTTGGGAAAACCGCCGGCAAATGGGGTTCTTCCCCAAGTTCCTCCAATCAGTGATAATAAACCATGGTCAAAGGAAGGAGAAGAATTAAAAAAAGATCCGCTTACCAGGGATGCAATACTTGGATTAATGAATTATCTTAAAGATATGTCTTCTTCACTTCCTCAAGGGAAACTGGAAGCTTTTGAAAAAAGTAATGCCCGGCTTTCTATGGATAATGTGATTAATACATTGAAAGGAAAAGAAGGATTGTTAAAGGGAATTAACAAGAAAATTCTTCAAAAAGATCGGCGTGCCGGGCATGGGTTCAGTACTCCGTCCCTTAATAAAGCCCTTTCCAAACCGGTTAGCGGGGAAAAAATTGTTGGAACCCTGTCTTATCTGGAAAATCTGTCAAGTTCTGTAAATGACAAGAATCTTGTTTTGGAGCTTCGGCAGAAAGTACAAAGTATTATGTCAAGGATTAAAGATGTAATGGACAAGAGGCAGAAATAGATGGCTGAAAATGTTTCTAAAAAAATAGGTGATTATATAGTAAATATGCCAAGCTTGCCGACATCGGTGGCAAAGGTACTTGAGGTCTGTAACAACCCCCAGACAAGCCCTGCGGATTTGAACCATGTTATTTCCCTGGATCCGGTACTGGTTGCCCGTGTGCTTAAGCTGATCAATTCCGCTTATTATGGTTTGGGTCAGCAGGTTACCAGTCTTGTCCGGGCAATTATCATGATTGGCATCAATACCGTAAAAAATCTGGCATTGTCTACTTCTGTTGTTGGAAACCTTTCAAAGAGCAAAAATCCGTCAGGACTTGATATAGAAGGGTTTTGGCGTCATTCTCTGTGTGTTGGAGTTGCAGCCAAGGCTATTGCAAAAAAACGGGGAGTGGACAATAAACAATGGGAAGAATATTTTGCGGCAGGTCTTCTTCACGACATTGGTAAAATACCTCTTAATGCTGTACTGCAAAACGATTATATGCTGATTGTCAGTTCTTCCGATCGTGACAAGCTGTCTCTGGTTCGTTCTGAGGATCGTGATTTGGGTATTAATCACTGCAATTCCGGAGCTTTGATAGTAAAAGCCTGGAAGCTGGAAGGATCTGTGGGAGATGTTATTGTGTTTCATCACAATCATACAGATTACGATGGAGAACACAGGGATTTGCTTTATACAATAATCCTGGCAAACTACTTTGCCCTGCAAACAGAAACCGGTTTTTCAGGCGACCTTCATCCGGAAAAACCCGGGCCTTCAATCTGGGAAGCTTTGGGCATAACCCCCGATGTTTTTGACGAGATAAGCGAAAAAGTAAACGTCGAGATAGAAAAAGCCGAAGTGTTTCTTAAACTGTAACGCAAACGTCAATTTACCGCTGAACCTGGTATAAAAAATGCCTGTATTAATAAAGCAAAGGGGCAGGAAAAGCCCTGGTAAGGAGCCCTGTAGAATCCGAAAAAACAGCCTTCTGACTACCTAAACGTAAAATTAAGTATTGAAAATCTTATGGAGTTAGCGTTTAGGCAGTCAGGCTTTCTTACCCTTATTATTCCTATTTTTAGCAGGTCTATTTTTCCGGGGAATTCCAGATGCTCTTACCAGGGCTTTTCCTGCCCCTTTCCATACAAATATTACAGGTTTATGTATACCAAACTCAGCCGTCAATTACTGCTTGCATCCATTGCAAATCACTTATCTACTGCTGAACTTGACATTACATTAACTGAAAATAGCTCTCCTCTTTGCTTGGTTTATTCGGATTATTTAATGTGGTAGGCTCAGCGGCAGATTGACGTTAATAGCAGCATCAAGACTTTTTTTTCTTTTTATGGTAACTACAATACATGGACTTTCAAGAAAGCTGGAAACACCGCATAGCGGAAATACTAAATGCCGCATTAAAAGAAGCAGGAATTAACGCAACTATCGAGCCAAAAACCATTACTGCGGAGCTTCCTCCAAAACCGGAAATGGGGGACATTGGGTTCCCCATGTTTGCCTATGCAAAATTGTTCCGCAAAGGGCCGCCGCAGATTGCAGAAATGCTTGTCCAGCGTCTTAACGAACCTGATAACCGGCAAAGCGGTGCAACCGGGACTGCCGGTGCGGACGGTCCTTATGTGAATATTCGGCTTGATCGCGGAAAAGCTGCCATGGCAATCCTGACGGAAATGCTGAACAATCCTGTAGGACGGCCGGAAAACCATTCCGGCGCCCGTATTATGGTCGAGTTTTCCAGCCCCAATACCAACAAACCGCTTCACCTGGGACATCTTCGCAATGATATATTGGGAGAAAGCATTTCCCGCATACTTGCCGCCTGCGGAGCTGAAGTCCGAAAGGTGTGCATTATCAACGACAGGGGTATTCATATATGCAAGTCCATGCTTGCCTATAAAGAAAACGGCGGCGGTAAAACACCGGAATCGGAAAGAATTAAGAGTGATCACTTTGTCGGCGACTGGTATGTCGCGTTTAGCCGGCGGCTAAAAGAAGAAACCGAAGAACTGATAAACAAAGAGGGTGTAGATAAGGACAAGGCCGAAGCCGCCGCCCCGGTATTGAAACGGGCACAAGAACTGCTCCGGTTGTGGGAAGCAGGAGATAAAGAAACCGTTGATCTGTGGAAAAAGATGAACAACTGGACTATCGAAGGTATGAAAAAAACCTACGAACGCACCGGTGTTTCTTTTGATCAATATTACTTTGAAAGCGAAACGTATCTTAAAGGAAAAGAAGAAATCGGAAAGGCGCTTGATAAGGGGATTTTCTACAAAAATCAGGATGGAGCGGTAATGGTGGATTTGGAAGCGGAAAAGCTCGGCAAGAAGGTTTTGCTCCGCAGTGACGGCACTTCGATCTACATTACCCAGGATATAGGTCTTGCTATTTACCGTAACCGCGACTGGCCATTTGACCGGCTGGTCTATGTGGTCGGTTCGGAACAGCAATATCATTTTAAAGTGCTGTTTACCATTTTGGAAAAGCTTGGGTTCCCCTGGGCAAAAAATCTCTATCATCTTTCCTATGGCATGGTAAACCTGCCGGAAGGAAAAATGAAAAGCCGCGAAGGTACGGTGGTAGATGCTGACGATCTGATTGACAGTTTGCGGGATCTGGCTCTGGAAGAAATTCGGGAAAAAGAACGGGAAGAAGCGCTTGATGACCCAAAAGAAACCGCAGAAAAGATCGCACTGGGTGCGCTTCATTATTATCTTTTATCCGTTACTCCTTCCAAAGATATGCTTTTTGACCCAAAAGAAAGTCTTTCGTTTAACGGCAACACCGGCCCGTATTTGCAGTATATGGGGGCGCGGATTTCTTCCATGCTCCGTAAGGCCGGGGAAATGAAAACTCAAAAGGATCACCCACCCTATGCGCTCTTATGTTCCGACCCCGAATGGGAATTGCTTAAAGCGCTGGCAAATTACGATGAAGCAGTTTCCTCCGCTGCATCAAATATGGACCCTTCTCTGCTTGGTACATATCTTTACGACCTTTCAAAAGCGTTCAGCCGTTTTTACCACGACTGTCCCATATTGCAGGCAGAAACTCCTGAACTTTCCGCCGCTCGGCTTGATCTTTCCAGACTGGTACTTAAAGTTATGCAAAATGCCTTCGCTTTAATCTGCATTCCCTTTCTTGAGGCAATGTAACAAAAGGAGAATACGATGCCGTTATCGGACATAAATAATGAATCTTCCCCTCATTCGCAGATACCAAATCGTATCAGGGAGCTTCGTGAGAATGAAGAAAAGAGCGCCGAAGACCTGGTACGGGATACCGGGATCAGCGCCGAAGATTACGAAGGATACGAATCGGGAAAGCTCGATATCCCTATCAGTATACTCTACAAAATTGCCGCAGCATTAAGCGTTGATCCAACGGTACTTTTAACCGGCGAAGATCCCCGAATGGAAAGCGCTGCGGTCTGCCGGGCAGGACAGGGGGTACAGATTGAACGTTACCCCGGTTATTCATTTTCCAGCCTCGCATATAATTTTAAAGGCCGTACCATTGAACCGCTCCTGGTGTACCTTGACCCTTCAAAACCTGAAGCTTCACAGGTTGCCCACGACGGCCAGGAATTTAACTACGTAACAGAAGGAACGGTAAAGATTTCGGTAGGTAAACGTTCCTATGTTCTTGCAGCAGGAGACTCCATTTATTTTGATGCAAAGCTTCCCCATGGCCAGGCTGCAGTTGGAGGCCCTGCCCGGTTTATCACCATTATCCAGGAAAAACCATAATTATGATTATTGTTTACCGCCAGGAGGCGGCATGTGCATGAACGAAATACTTTCCCGGTTTTGCCCCAGAATTGATTTTGAAAGTTACGAAGATTTTTACGAAAACTACCGCTGCAATGTACCGGAAAATTTTAATTTTGCATTCGATGTGGCAGACGAATGGGCGCGTATTGATCCGGACAAACCCGCGCTTATATGGACAAACGACAACGGAGAAAAAAAAGAGTTTAACTTTAACGATATAAAGCGGCTTTCCGACAAAGCGGCAAATGTTCTGCAATCCCTGGGGATTACCAGGGGTGATGTGGTAATGTTAATCCTCAAGCAGCGGCCGGAAGTGTGGATAATGATGATCGCCCTGGAAAAAATCGGCGCAGTTTGCATACCGGGAACCTATCAGCTTACCAAAAAAGATCTCGTTTATCGCTGTAATATCGCCGAAGTAAAAATGCTCATTGCGGTAGATGATGAGGACCTTCTTTCCACAATGACTGCTTCGCTTCCGGAATGCGGAACAGTCCGCCACAAGGCTATTGTAGGATCAACAGTCCCGCAGGGTTTTATAGACCTACGAAGAGCCATTGATAAAGCACCGGAAACTTTTCAGCCGCCCAGGGAAGGCACAAAGCTGAGGGAACCGATGCTGATTTATTTTTCGTCGGGAACCACCGGTATGCCCAAAATGGTGCTTCATGATCACAGCCTTCCTCTGGGACACATTGTTACAGCCAAATACTGGCATTGCGCCGAAGACGGCAAAGTCCATTTAACCCAGACCGATTCCGGCTGGGCAAAATTTGCCTGGGGAAAGATCTATGGTCAGTGGATTTGCGGAGCGGTAATTGGCGTATACGACACGGAAAAATTCACCCCATCCGGTCTTCTGGAAGCGCTGCAACGGCTGCGGCCCTATGGTTTTTGTGCACCGGCAACAATATACCGCTTTCTTATCAAGGAAGACCTTTCTACCCATGATTTTAGTTTTATCAAACATGCTTCCGTTGCAGGAGAACCCCTAAGCCCTGAGGTATACCACCAGATTGCAGAAAAAACCGGCATGGAAATTCGGGAAGGTTTCGGCCAGTCGGAAACATCGGTCATGGCCGCCTGCTTTACCTGGCTGCCGGTAAAACCAGGTTCCATGGGCAAACCCGCCCCCCTCTTCGGCCTTGATCTGCTGGATGAAGCCGGAAGATTCTGCGACGACGGCATTGTGGGCAATATCAGCATCACTGCCGCAGGAGAACCGGGAACCAATGACAGTAACACAATTCCCGGCCTGTTCCGGGGTTACTGGAAAGACGACGATATTACCCGTGCCAGCTGGTTTAACGGCACATACCGTACCGGAGATATGGCCTGGCGGGATGCCGAAGGTTATTACTGGTTTGTTGGCCGCAACGACGATGTGATTAAATGTTCCGGTTATCGAATAGGCCCATTCGAGGTAGAAAGCGCCCTTATGGAACATCCTTCGGTATTGGAATGTGCTGTAACCGCTGTTCCCGACCCTGTGCGCGGACAAGTGGTTAAAGCGACCATAGTCCTGTCAAAAGGCTACGAAAGTTCAGATACACTGATCAAAGAACTGCAGAATCATGTTAAGCAGGTTACAGCCCCCTACAAATACCCGCGAATTGTGGAATTTACAAGTGAACTGCCAAAAACCATCAGCGGTAAGATACAGCGCAACGTGATACGTCAACGTGACGGCGACACACAACGTGACGGATCTTGACACAAATACCCTTTTCCGCTATGAATTAAATTCAATTTATGGTAAGGATAACAGGATGTACGCTTTAGTTGAATTTAAGGGCCGGCAGTACAAAGCCGAAAAGGGCGCCCTCCTCAAGGTTAACAAAATTGATGCTGAGCCGGGGTCAAAACTCGATATTGATTCAGTGCTGCTTCTTTCCAAAGGCGAGGCAAATGTTGTAGTAGGGACTCCCTATGTAGCAGGCGCCAAGGTAAGTGCCGTGGTGGAAAGTCATGCCAAAGACAAGAAAATTATCGTTTTTAAGTATAAATCCAAGAAGGATTACCGGCGGAAACAAGGACACCGTCAGCAATATTCGGTTATCAAAATCGAGGAAATAATCGGAGCCTAGTAGCCTGTCGGGCTTGTAGAATTTTTACGGTAAGTAATCGCAAAATTCTACGATTTATGGGTTCCTTTGGGAGTTTGCAAGGTGGAAAATGCTCAAAAACTCTGTTTTTCGCATTTTACCAATAGAAAAGGGCAAAGCCCGACAAACTCCTAGGATGGTTACGGTAACAGCGGTTCTGGATGCATCAGGGCTTCTGAAAAGCTGTGATGTCCGAGGCCATGCTGGAGCCGGAAAACCGGGAAATGATATAGTCTGCGCTGCTGTTTCGGTGCTTGCCAGAACAGCTCAGATTGTCCTTTCCAACAGGGATGGGATTATAATCAGGAGCGAGGCTCTCCGGCGGGGGGAATTTACCCTGGAAACAGAGGTGCAGAATAATTCGGGGAAGGATTATCTTGCTGCCATTGGTACCTTTTTATTGGAAGGTTTACGCTCTGTAGCCGAGGAATATCCCGGGAATTGTGTTATTACTATTAAGAAAGAACGGAGGAATTGATATGGCCAGAAAACGGGGCGGAAGCGGTGCAAAGAACGGACGGGACTCAAATCCCCAGTATTTAGGTATCAAAGCATACGGCGGAACAACGGTAAAAGCCGGTACAATTATAGCCCGTCAGCGGGGTACTAAAATTCATCCCGGTCCCAATGTAGGATGCGGCGGAGACTATACCCTTTATGCCAAAGCCGACGGAAAAGTATCTTTTATCCAGCGTCAGGGCCGCAAACTTGCAACAATAATTGCAGAATAATCCCTTTGGCGCCAGGCGCTGCTAATGCAAAAATTCGCTGATGAAGCGTTAATTGAAGTCTCGTCCGGAAAAGGGGGCAATGGTTGTGTCGCTTTTCGGCGGGAAAAATATGTCCCTAAAGGAGGACCTTCGGGCGGAGACGGGGGCAAGGGAGGAAACGTGATTTTTGCCATCAGGCGAAACCTCCGCACCCTTGCTCACCTTCGCTATCAACATTCATTCCAGGCGGAAAACGGACATGACGGAGAAGGCCGGGAACGAAATGGCCGGGACGGAAAAGATGTAGTTGTCCCACTTCCTCCAGGTTCTCTGCTTAAGGATCCTGAAACAAACGAAGTTATTCAGGATTTTGGCATAAACGACGAAGGAAATTTTGTTTTTCTGAAAGGAGGGAACGGCGGTTGGGGCAACGTACACTTTAAATCTTCGGTAAACCAGGCGCCCCGCAAAGCCCTGCCCGGTAAACCCGGGATTTTCCGCCGTCTTAAAGTAGAATTGCAAATAATGGCCGACATCGGCCTTGTCGGTTTTCCCAATGCAGGAAAATCCTCACTCCTCGATAAATATACCAATGCTCGCCCAAAAATAGCTCCCTATCCCTTTACCACAAAGATTCCCAATTTGGGAGTCCTTACCTTTGGGGCAGGAAAGTGGGCATCCGGAAAAAACACCGAAGACAGCCGGGACATTATTATTGCAGATATTCCCGGGCTCATAGAAGGCGCTTCTCGGGGCGCCGGGCTTGGCCATCGTTTTCTTAAACATATTTCCCGAACTGCGGCTTTAATTTTTATTATTGACTTATCGGAATCAAATTATCTTGAAGCTTTTGATATTTTACAGCAAGAACTTAATAATTTTTCTTCCGAGTTAAGCGCCAAAAAACGTCTGCTCTGTGGTTCAAAATGTGATCTTGAAGGAACCGGCGAAGCGTTAAAAAAACTCACTGCTAAATACCCCTCAGAAAAAGTTTTGGGGATTTCAGTCTTTTCCGGTCTTGGTCTTCCAGAACTGGCTGCAGAAATAAGCGTTCTGGTAAATTACACCGGGGACACCAGATGAAACTTGCTATTCTGGGGGGAAGCTTTAATCCCATTCATATAGGTCACCTGCATTTGGCTGATTCAGCCCTCTCGGTTTTTGGTTTTGACCGGCTTCTTCTTGTTCCGGCCAATATTTCTCCTTTTAAACAGGGAATGGACTGTGTAGAATCAGGCACAGGGCCTGAAGATATTACTGTTCCGGCGGAGTGTCCCGGCGCTTCAGCAACCGACCGGCTGGATATGATCCTTGCATCCATTACTGCCGATCCAAGGATTGCCGTTGAAGATCTGGAACTGCGGCGGGGCGGCGTTTCCTATACCATTGATACCGTAAAGGAAATTATCAATAGATATCATCCGGAGGGAAAGCCGGCCCTTATTCTGGGGGATGACCTTATTGCAGATTTTTCCAAATGGAAAGATGCTGAAGAATTGGCAGGAATTGCAGACATTATTGTTGCACGGCGTATAGCCGGTTTAAAAAAAATAAAATTCCCGTATCCTTATCATGTGCTGAATAACGAAGTAATGGATATTTCTTCAGCGATGATCCGGGAAAGAATTACCAAAGATGATGCCGGCAGTAAAGCCTGGCATTACCTGGTACCCGGAGGGGCGCAGATTATAATTAAAAGCAGAAAACTGTATCAGGCCATTCAACAAAAAGAGAAGGATACTGATAACAGGCCAAAATCCAAAGCAAACAGGGAAATAACTGCCGAACTTATTGCACGGGTGGAAGAAGAAGCAAGGTTAACCTTATCCGCCAAACGTTTTATCCATTCCAGAAATACAGCTCTAATGGCCAGGGACATTGCCTTCCGTTACAATCTGGATGCCGATGCCGCATATTTGGCAGGAATAGCCCACGACATGGCAAAAAACCAGAGCACGAGTCTCGACCACGGAAAGAAAGCGGCGGTATTGCTATACACACGATTCAACATACATAATAAGGATGTACAGGAAGCGATAGAAGTCCATACTACCGGAAAACCCGGAATGGGGGATTTGGCCAAAGCGGTGTTTATTGCAGATAAAATTGAATTTTCACGATCAGGTGAACACAGCAAGCTTAGGGACATGATCGCAGGGAAAGCAGCGGAAAATACAAGCAGTCTGGATGAACTTTTTTATACGGTTTTAAAGAGTAATATCAGCTGGCTTAAAGAAGCCGGTATTAAGGCTTCCAAAAAAACACTCCGTCTGCTGGAGGAAAAGTGAAGAAAACCTTTGATTATAAAACAGATATAAGTATATTTCTCCTTTTGGCCATTGTTTTGTTCCTCGTGGCCGGGATCATTTTTACCCTTAATGTCCTCCGATCAGACCCTATAGAAGAAGCCCTGGCCGGAGAAAACCTTATCAATATCTTTTTTATTCTGGAACATGAACATAAACCTTTGGGCTCCTATGTAATAATGTACTCCCCCATGAATAACAGAGCGGCTGCGATTTCCATACCGGGTGATACAGGGCGGATCTTAAAAACCGTAGACAAAATGGACAGACTTGATTCGGTATACCTTTCAAATAACATTGAACCTTACAAAACGGAAGTGGAAGAACTATTGGGACTTTCCATCTCTTATTCGATTGTGTTTGAAACAGAAAAATTGGCAAAAATTATTGATACCATAGACGGAGTAAAAATATTTATTCCGCATTCAATAGAGGTTTTCGAAGAAGAAATCATTCTTTTTCCTTCAGGGAATATTACCCTGGATGGCGATAAAGGAATACAGTATATAGTGTTCGAACTGCCCGAAGATGAATCTGCCGATACGAATCTCCGGCGCGAACGGTTCTTTCTGGGACTTATGAAAAGACTCGGAGAAAAGAACGATCTTTTATCGAAACCTTCAATAGCCAGTTTTTTTTATTCTCTTCTGAATACCAGAATGAACCGGCTTACTCAAAGAAAACTCTTTGAAGCTCTGTCAAAGCTGGACATGGACCGGATAAACCCGCAGGCAGTATCAGGCAGATACCAGGAAATATCGGGCCAGAGGCTTCTAATGCCCGATTATAACGGAGCGGTAATCAGGGACGTTGTCCGGCAGGCACAGCGCAGTCTTGTGCAAAAAACTCAGGGTACCCTTATAGAACGGGTCTTTACTGTGGAAATACTCAACGGAACTGTTACTACGGGACTTGCAGCCAGAACCGCGGATCTGATACAGAGTTTTAACTACGATGTGATTGCCACAGGCAATGCAACCCAGAACGATTATGAGAATACGGAAATAATCGATCGTACCGGAATAGAAAATGCAGTAAATAGTTTTGCTGCGGTAATTCGGTGTACAAATATACGATTTGAATCAAAACTCCCCGACGAGACCGAACCGGGGATTATAACCAGCGAAAGCCGGGCGGATTTTACTCTGATTCTGGGAAAGGATTTTAATGGACGGTTCGTTACAGGAAACTAGGAAGGACGGCAGCCTGAAACAGTCAAATCAACCGGTGTATTCAGCCCCGGTAATACTGGAAAGCCCAAAAACACCGGGTGCAGAAGATGTCATCTCTATTTGTAAACTGCTGGAAGAACATAAAGGGGATGATGTAGTAGCTCTTGACCTGAGAAAATTAAATCTTTGGACAGATTTTTTTATTATCTCTACAGTTTCAAGTAACGCTCATCTTCAGGGTCTCCAGCGGCATGTTAAAGAATATGCCGGCGAGCAGGGATTCAATGTACAGCGCCAAACCCGGCGGGAAGGAAACGCCGTTAACAATAATTCGCATGGCTTCACAGACGGCGCCAGCTTTGCGGGCGGCGGGTGGAATTTAATTGATATGGGAACGGTTGTAATTCATCTTATGACAATCCAATCCAGAGAATTTTACGAGTTGGAAGCGCTATGGAGTTCTGCCGAACGTGTCTACCCTGTAAACAACTGACAATTTTTTAATACTTCAGTTTTTATACAGACTCATATAAAATTTTGGACCAGAATCGCTTACTCGTCAAAATCGTCGTAATCGACATCTTCTTCGTAGTCGTAATCGTCTTCTTCTTCCTCGTCAAATTCATCTTCATCATCATCAAATTCATCGGTATCGTCAAAATCATCATCAAATTCATCTTCGTCATCATCAAAATCATCTTCAAGATCATCATCTGCCTCATCACTAAGGACTATCTGGCAGATGCGCTCAAGCCAGTCCTTGGCAGTTTCTAAGGGCAATTTCCTTACATGCGTGGTTTTAAGGTCTGCATTCTCCAGGGGCAATAATTCCAGGTACTCCATCTAAAATCTCCTTTCTTCTGAACATAAGGGAGTAAATAAAGTTCTGTCAAGTGTTTATCTGAAGCTTTTTAAAACTTTTAGTTTAAAAAAGTACTTCAGATGAGCTTGTTCCAAGGTAGCTGTTCCAAAAACTGAAGTTTTGGAACAACCTCAGATTATTGAAAAAACTCATCTTGATTCAGTAAAAAATATAGTAAAAAATAGCCTGTGATTCAACCGATTAATTCAAATATTACAATTACCCTTAATTCGCCGGGCAAAGTCAACCTCCATTTGGCTGTTGGGAAAAAACGGGAGGACGGATTTCATGAGTTGAATAGTATCTTTGCAGCTCTGGATTTTGCCGATTCTCTTGCTTTTTCACTTTTACCCGGAAATGAGGCCAGAACTACCATTAATATAAGGAATGAAGGGCCTTTATCGGAACTTTTACAAAAAGGGCAGCTTTTTCCGCATTTTCCGGTGAAAAACAACATAATTTACCAGGCAGCCGGGCTTTTTCGCCAAAAAACTGGTTTTAGCACGAACCTGCGAATTGAATTAATTAAACGTATTCCTCCAGGATCTGGTCTAGGAGGCGGTTCTTCCAATGCGGCTACGACGCTTTTGGCCATGAATGAGCTTTCCAGCCCTTCCGGAATCAAACTTTCCAGGGAAGAAATGCTTGATATGGCCGCTAAACTGGGGAGCGATGTCCCATTTTTTGTCGAAATTGCCCTGCAAAGATCAAAAAAAAGTTCTGCCAGAATTGTTAACGGACGGGGCGAATTTTTTTCTTATGTACCGCCGCCGCCGCCTTTGGGGGTTTTATTGGCTTTTCCCGGTTTTATCAGCCATACCGGCGACGCGTATCGACTGCTGGATGAAAACCGCCCGGTTGTTTCAAAAATGGATTCCATTGAATCAAAAGATTTTTCCTGGGCTTCTCCGGAAAACTGGAATTTTTCAAACGATTTCCAGCACATTTTTACAAAATATAATTCCGATCGAAACAGCAGAACTTACGTAACAATATTAAAGAGTTTGAAAAAGGCCGGAGCTGTTTTTACAAGTCTTTCAGGATCCGGTTCAGCCTGTTTTGGACTTTTTTCCAGTCCGGAAAAAGCAATGCAAGCGGAAAAAAATATATATGAAATATTATTTGAACCAAAACCTGATATTTTGGCATTTAAAAGCACTTTTTTCTTGCCTTCTGATTAGAACCGGTTATACAATAGAATTAACCGAAATGGTTAAGAAGCGGTTGTTTTTGACTTATCAAGGAGTTCACCATGGATATAACCGACATCCGTGTCCGCAAAGTAACAGGAGAAGGTAAGCTAAAGGCTTATGTAACCATTACCTTTGACAACTGCTTTGTGGTTCATAATGTAAAAATTATTGAAGGAAAAAGCGGCATCTTTATCGCAATGCCCAGCCGTAAGACTCGTGCAGGAGAATACAAGGATGTAGCCCATCCCATTTTCCCCGAATTTCGCTTAAAGCTCCAAAAGCAAATTCTGGAAAAATACGATTCCGGCAATGTGCAGGACGATATGTCGGTTGAAATTTAAGCAAGGCTATTCCAGAACCTCACTGACTCATTGCATAGTGACAGGTACAATTTTTTGGAAAAACCGCAAGCTAAAGTAATTTTTCCAGTTCATCCACCAGCCGGCCGAATGCTTTACATGCCGCCTCGACAGGCGCCGGGCTGGACATATCAACTCCTGCGATTTTTAATGAATCAATTGGGTAACGGGAACCGCCCGATTTTAAAAAGTTAAAGTATTCTTTCCGCGGCTGTTCACCCCCGGAAAGAACCCGTTCGGCCAGGGCATAGGAAGCGGATATTCCAGTAGCATACTTGTATACGTAAAAAGCCCGGTAAAAATGAGGAATTCGAAGGCCTTCCAGATCGCTTTCTTCTTCAAAATGCATTTCCTCTCCAAAGTATTTTGATATCAGGCTCCGGTATTCACTGCGAAGCACTTCCAGGGTCAGGGGTGTACCTGTTTCTTCCAGTTCATGGCTTCGTTTTTCAAATTCGGCGAACATGGTCTGACGGTACAGCGTGGAAAGAAAATCATCGGCCCGCTTGTTGACAATATATCTTTTAAGCTCTGTAGAATCGGCATTTTTTTCCAGGTGCCTGAAGAGAAGCTCTTCGTTAAATGTACTGGCAACTTCGGCTTCGAAAATTGTATAGTTGTACTGCAAAAAAGGATTTGATCCGGCCGAATACCAGGAATGCATGGAATGGCCTCCTTCATGGGCCAGAGTAAATACATCCCGGATTGAGTTGTCCTTGTAATTCATAAGAATAAAAGGATCTGCCGAATAGCTTCCGGCGGAAAAAGCGCCGCTTCGTTTTCCTTTATTTTCGTAACGGTCAGCCCAACGGCCCAGAAGTCCTTCTCTTAAAGTCGAGACATACTCGTTTCCAAGGGGAGTAAACGCTTTGCAAATTATATCTACCGCATCTTCCCAGGGGGTAATTTTTGTTACCCCCGGTACAAGCGGAACATAAACATCGTAAGGCCGAAGTTTATCGACTTTCAGAAACTGTCTGCGCAGACGGTAATAACGATGAAGGGGATCAAGATTACGATTTACCGTAGATACAAGGTTGTTGTACACTGATTCATCGACATTGTCGGGAAACAGAGCTGCATTTAAGGAAGAAGGAAAGTTTCGTATTCGGGCACGAATTACATCCTGCTTAACCGAACCCCCATAGAGGGCGGCAAGCGTTGTCTTATGCGCGTTAAAACAGCCGTAAAAAGCCTTGTACGCCTTCTCCCGTACGGTCCTGTCAGGATTTTCCATAAACACCGACCAGGTAGATTGGGAAAGGGGAAGTTTTCCTTCTTTTGTTAAGATAGTTCCAAAGTCCAAATCAACATTGGTTAATACCGAAAAAGCCTGGTTTGCTATGTCTTCTCCTTCAGAATGCATGGCAAGAATCCGTTCTTCTTTATCAGTTAGTATGTGACTTTTGTACCGGAGAAGTTTTTTCAGAAAAATTACATAATCCTTTATCCGCGGATGAGACAGGAATTCATTAATTTTGTTTTCCGGTATAGTCTGGATTTCCGGAACAGCCCATGAGAGTTCTGCTCCGATTTTAGCGGCGAGCATGGCAAATTTACCAGTCATGGTACGGGCAGTATCAGATCCTTCGTCTTCGGTTTCACGAAGCTCACTGTAATAGGCAAGTTTCTCTTCCAGTAATCCCAAATTTCTGAAGAAGTCCAGGTAATCGGCCAATGCGGCGGCAGATTTTCCCAAAGTACCTTTAAATGCCGGTATTTTTTCCAGTGTTTTCGAATACTTTTTCAAATCCTGTTCCCAGGAGGCATCGTCGGCATAAAGGCTTCCTAAATCCCACTTATGCTGATCTTTTATTTCACTGCGGAGCGGTATTGTTTTTTCGTTATTTTTTGAACTTGACATATTATGATCATAACCAAATGACAGAAAAAATAATAGTTGGCGTGTTACTTTATTATAAATGTTACCGCGTTACTTCCGATTCACCTTCAAGATTAAAATTTTTGGTCAGGATTGGCATATCCATGGCATTTATCACAACAGTTCCGGCAAACCGGTACATTACACTGTCCATGGCAATCACCTTATCCAAAAGGTCACGTTTTGTATCAATAAAATTCATCATCAGGAACAGATCTTTTTCTACAAAATCAGAAGCCGGAACGATAAAGACATTTTTTTCTGTACCATTAGCCCAAAAACTTCCTTCTCCATACAGTTCATAATTCAACGAAGAAAGAGATACCGGAAAAGGATTGGGGTTTTCTATGCGAAGCTTTACCTTAAGGCGTGTATTAACAAGTTCCGCTTGGAGAATGATAATGGAACTGACAGAAAAATCCGGCTCCTGAATTTTGGGAACCGGCGGTTTGGCAACAGTTTCGGAAATGTTTTTACAGGAAAAAATGAATAAAATAACCGCAAATAACAGATAAAAACGCTTCATAATAAAATATCGGCACATTTGTTTGTTTCGTGGTTATTCTTTGTTATTCTTCCGTACTTCAAAGAGGTTACTGTCGATAGTTCCTTTTTTGACACCCATTATTCCCGCAACTTGCTCATTGGATGCTTCAATACGCATTATGCTAAGGCGTTTACGCATGGAAGCAAGCCTTTTCCTGCCTGTTTCCAGACAACGTTTCATTTTGAACCAATGAGCGGAAAAATGCGGAGCCGCCTGCATCCTTTTTTCAAAAGCCAGGCACCTGTAAAACTGGCCATGGATACGTTCTTTAAGACCATTAATTATTTCTTCCCGCTGTACTCGCATTACCCTTAGTTTATCAACCATGTGGTACAGTTCTTCTTTATCTAATCCCAGCGCCGGAGCAAGACGATCCAGATGATCGTCAGATAAAAAATAATAAGATTTAAGGAGGAGCATTAAAACCTGCCGGGGATTGGATACTTTTTTTGGAACAGGTTTAACATCCAGATATTCCGGCTCTTCCTCCATAACTTCCATTTCCAGAGCTTTGGCATTCCACCATGTTTTTTCAATAATTTGATGTTCCTTTTTCCGGATCCAATATTCTTTTGCGGAAAGCCTTACCATTGTGGTAATATAGGCATCAAAACATGAACCCTGATCGGCATAGCGATCTATAGCTCTGGTTAATCGCGGATAAAGCCAGCTGATAAAATCATCACGGGTATCGTTCCTAAACAACGAAATGGAAAAACGCCGGGGATGATTTCTGATATACATAAAAAGCTTTCCTTCCAGTTCTTTCCGGTTTATGCGGCCATGAAGGTAATCGTCCAATAAATTATTAAGATTCTCCTTTTCTTCAACAATGGCTGTTTTCTGCATTTAAGGCTCCTTGAAAGTCGGTATATCAGATTACAGGGGAAAAAGATGTTTTTTGCTTTGATTTGTCGTACAAAAATGACAAAAGTCATGAAAAAATGACAGAAATTCCAATTTAGCTGCTGAGCAATCGGGCTACCTGCATATTTTCTATCTGCTCCTTTGCTTATTATTCGAAAGTCTGGTTTAATACCCCGCTGCTTGCAGCGGCTGAAAGGAATCAGAACATGAAAGTGTTAGGTATTAAACCAGACGGTATAATAAATTTCCTCTCGAACGAGGCTCCCTGGCAGATAATGCAAGGCTTACAGGATACCCCGAGGCTTGCCTCGGGGAGCCTCATTATACTTTTATTATTTCTTGGTTTTTCTGCCGCGGGTGCTCAAGAAAGGCGGCCCTCGGTTGCCCTTGTTTTGGGTGGCGGCGGCGCCAGGGGGTTTGCCCATGTAGCTGTTCTGGAATTGATTGAGGAACTAGGCATACCGGTGGATATGATAGCAGGAGTAAGTTCCGGCGCCATAATCGGAGGGCTTTATGCGGCAGGATATAGCCCGGCGATGATATTGGAAACCCTGGACAACAGGGACTGGAGTTCCTTTTTTCAGGACCGTCCGGTTTCCCCTTTCTGGACCAAGAACGAAGAACTTCCCCTGGCTTTTTCTTTAAGCGATTCCGCCGGGCCCATAATCCCGAATTGGGGAAAGGGTTATTCTTCAGGTCAAAAAGCCTACGAGTTTTTTAAATCACTAACGGTAAAAATTCCGTCTTATGTAGATTTTGACAATCTTCCCATCCCTTTCCGCGCCGGAGTTGTAGAAGTCCCGGAAGGCAAATTTGAACTTCTGGATTGCGGGGATCTTGCCGAGGCAATCCGGGCAAGCATGAGTATTCAGGGAATTTTTGAACCCTTTATTATTGACGGGCGGAGCTATGTTGATGGAGGACTTCTGAATAACCTTCCGGTACGGGAAGTCCGTAAACTGGGTTTTGATATAGTCATTGCTGTTAACCTTTTTACCATTCCGCAGGAATTTTCTACTGCTCCTACGGATCTTCCCGATCTAATGAATACAATTTATTCCTATGGTATGAGCAAGGATCAGGGCGAACTGGCTGATGTGGTTCTTTTCCCGCTTCTTTCTAATATATCCGCAATGGATTTCAGCAAGGGCCCGGAAATATATGCTCTGGCAAAAGGGGAAAGGGAGAAGCTCTTAATGCTTCTTGAGCCTGTCCGGCAAAAAATAACCGCAGGAGAACACCAGTCTTCTTTAATACACCCGGAAGGATATAACGGATCAAGGCAGGCTTATAATGATATGCCTTATCTTATACCTCAAAGGATAATCCAGAATGGGGTGCTGCCCCAGGATCGTTCATTTATCGAAAAGATGTTTTCACACCATCTTTTAGGCAAGGCTTTAAACAGGGATAACGCTGTAGCTTTTCTGGAAATCGTTTATGAAACCGGCAATTACCGTATGGCAGCAATACGGACAGATCTCCGGCACGGCGAAACATACCTGGAACTTATGCTTTATCCTGAGACTGAAAATAAGATCCTGCTTAGAGCAGGTTTGGATTTTGAGGGGACTTTCTCTTCTCAATCTTCCGGTAAAACAGCTTTAAGAAGCGGCCTTGAACTGCGGAGCAGGAACGGTTTTTCTCTTCTTCTCCAGGCTTCGGTAATGGATGAACTTTCTGCCGGCCTTTCGGTTTTCCAGCCTCTGGGGCCTTATTTTTTTCTTGCTGCAGAAACGGATCTGGTCCGGGATCAGAAAATTCTAGTTAAAGGAATATTAAGCAGGGAAGAAATTGTTCCCGAACGCCTTCTTTATTTCCATGGGGCTGTAAAAGGAGGTTTGCGTATCAACCGCCAAAACTCCTTGAGCCTTTGGCCTGAATATTACTGGTTCACTGACGATGACAGGACCTATACAATGACAGGTATTGCCGCAGCCTATACCTATACCAGCCTTGATCATTCCCTCTTTCCATCGCGGGGTTTCAGGGTAAGGATTGAAAACCGAATTAGGTTTACACCGGACGATAAGGAACCCTTTGATCTTGTCAGCATCGATCTTGCAGCGCCAGTCCCCATAGGCAGCCGGTTTAGTCTTGTAACTTCCTGCTTTGCATTGTCCCTTTTTGGAAGGACAGGACTTCCCCCCGAAATTGCAGTCTTTAATCTTGGGAATGTTCAAAGGCATTACTTTCCGCATAACCCGGAAAAATTTTCCGGCAAAAAGAAGACGGCTCTTTCCCTGACGCTTCAGGCAGAACCCCGGGAAAACTTAAGCCTTCTGGGAGGAAGGTTAATCTTTCTTCTTTCAGCTTCGGCAGGTTGTGCCGGTTCATTTGAATGGAATGATTTAATTAATTTTGGGAAGGATAACCTTGTTTGGAATGCTTCTCTTGGCACGGCTCTTGTTCCTGTAAGAAATTTTGGCATACAAATAAGAGCCGGTGCAGGCGGCGGCCGTCAACCGGCTCCTTTTATTTCTCTTGATGTAGGTTTAAAGGGATTTCAAAAACGGCTGTTTTAAATAACTTTTGTATATGGCTATCATGGGAACATTCGTAGAAACATGTTACCAGTGTTCAATCATTTTACCAGGTAATAGTATATGTACAGGTTTCCGCACTGCGGGAACGGCACTCTTTGGTATCATCATGTTTTACCACCGCATTCGGTTCAAATTTATGCGCCATTGCAGTAACGATCCCGTGATCAAACGCGCACGGATAGGGGTTGTGGCTAACGCTGATAATCCGGTTCTTTCCGTCGCGATCCCGCTCATAACCGTAATGGCCGATTCCTTCAATAATAGTTCCGGCATTCATGTCAAAAAGCGGTGAGCCGTTTTTCCGGTGGTTTAAATGATAGGCAATGTCAATCGCTTTAATTGCGGTATCTATATCTACAACCCACGGTGGAAATTGTGCGCTTTCCGGTACAGACAGACCTATCCTGTAGAGTACTCTGTCACCTACCTGTTCCGCTATATTCTTAAACGCTTCAAGCCATGCATGCTGAGGATACCAGCCGTCCATATCTATGCGTAATTCTTTATTTACCACTGTCCCGATGTTAACCCTGCTGAAGTAACGCCGTGATAAATTGGTAAAATACCCCAGCCCGGCAATAACCGAATAAACCGTTGATCCGTTTACTTCAATATCAGGTTCAAAAACTTTAAATTGCATTGCCGATCCTTTGAGCCTCTTCATGAAGCTGTCCGGCACATTCTGCCAATGTTGAAACATCTGCGGTTATTTTCCTGGTTACCAAATCCACATCTTCAATATTGTCCATCAGCGTATTGATAGACTTGCTGATTTCTGCGGTTTCTGTTTCCAAATCTGTTACACCTGAGAGAATCAGAGAACTGGAGGCTGTTATTTTTCCCGCCCCGTCACGGACTTCGTAGGTAACTTCCTGTATCTGATGAGTAGCCTGCAGAATCTGGGCGCTGCCTGTTTCCTGTTCATTCATGGCGTTACGAATCGCCTGTTCCTGATTGCGTGCCTGATCGACAAGAGTGGCAATTTTTTCAAACTCGTTCTGGGATTGTCCGACAAAGACAGTAACGCTGCTAATCTCATCTTGCAGGTCTTTCAGGATTTTTGTTATGTATTTTCCCTGTTTCGAAGAATTTTCCGCAAGTTTTCTTATCTCGTCAGACACAACCGCAAAACCCTTACCGTACTGGCCGGCATGAGCCGCTTCTATGGCGGCGTTCATGGCAAGCAGATTTGTTTGAGCCGCTATTGTCTGAATCATCCTGTTTGCGTCCTGCAGTCCCTCAGAATTCTTGACAAGCGTTTTCATAATTTCAGTTACTTTTTGAATTCCTGCAGTGCCTTCATTTGAGGCTGAAAGGAGCGAGTTCATTACCTTGTTGTTTTCTGCCAATACATTTGAAACTGAAACAATGCTGGCGTTCATCTGTTCAACTGCGGAAGATGACTGACTGACCGCCGTCGCTTGTTTATCAATCATGGAATCCAGAGCTGTTATATTCAGGTTAATCTGTTTTGTTTGTAAAAAAATATCAGAAACCGATACAACATGGTTAATTGCTCCTGAAATACAGGCTAGAAATGTTTTGTCCATATCTGCAGTTATCTTTACCGCTTCATCCGCCGGTTTTACCAGTTCGTTGACAGCAGTTTTCAGGGTTCCAATCTTTTCTGAAATAAAACCTGTCCGGGAAAAACTTGTCTGTTCTTCATTTTTTGCTGCAAGAATAGGCGCATTTTTCTTTTTAAATAAATCTGTCAGCATAAATATCACCTTTTAGCTGTTATATTATCGGACAAAATTTAAAAAAATTTAACCCTTTTGCGTATATCGTGCGTGGCATCATACGCCATTTTTTTTGAATTTTCAGCAAATAACACTTAACGTCCCGGCTATAACCATGTCCGCCGATAATGCGGCGTACATGCTGACATGCCTGTATACTGCTATGCTGAACTTGTCTTCTATAATGATTTTGCTGTACTATTTAAGGGCGTATCAGGAATAAGAAGAAAATAATGCCGCATAACCTTCGTGCCAGACTTGAACGTATACGGAATACCACAGTAAACCATAGGAACTCTTTTAATAATTCCAACAGCGGCAAGGACGACACGGCAGAGAAAATAACCAGTTTGTATAACAAAGTGGATCGGCAAGGAAGCTGCTGGCAGGAAGCCGGCTACAAGGTGATGAGCCGTACCCTTACCTTTCCATTGGCATTACCGGCAGCTCTGCCGGAAACGCTTTCACGGGTACTTCCCGATTTGGCAAAAAATAAACCGTATACCACTGATCTATTGCCTGAACCGGACAGGTTTTTATTTTTTGACCTGGAAACTACCGGCTTGTCCGGCGGCGCCGGGACAGTTGCTTTTCTTGCCGCTTTTGGACGTTTTGTCCGTAGCAAGAGTACCCGGAAGTGTTATGATAACCTTGAAATAACTCAATATCTTTTGCTGGATTATCCCGGCGAAAATGATTTTCTGGAAAACATTCTTTCGGTAATTTCAAGTTCAGGCAATCCCTGTTTTCTTTCTACATATAATGGCAAAGCTTTTGATACGCCTTTGCTAAAAACACGCTGCCTGATGAATGGGTTGGCGCTTCCCCGGTTTTTACAATTGGATCTTCTTCATCCTTCCAGGCGGCTATGGAAGCGGATTATTTCCAGCTGTTCACAGACCAATGTTGAGACGCAGGTGCTGGGATTGGATCGTACCGGTGATACACCGGGTGCCATGGCGCCTGATATCTGGTTTAACTTTTTACGGAGTGGCGAAGAATTTGCAGAAACAGGAAAAAGCTCCAGAGCCTGCCAGGCATTGCTTGGAATTTGCGATCACAATGTAAAGGACATTTTCGGCCTTGCTTCGCTGTTTACAATTTTTGCAAAAATTGCCGAATCTCCCCTTGATGCAGCCGGCAGTTTTCGTTGTGATGAAGAAAACCTAGCTATGTGTTTCAGGCGTCATGCGGCGGATGAAAAAACAGCCGGCTTGTTATTGGAAGCAGCTGCAAAAAATTATCCCCGATCATGCCTTAGACTGGGTTTTTATTATTTCCGGCAGTGCCGCTATGAAGAGGGAAGGACTGTGCTGAAGCAGCTTGTAAACCCTGCTGTTTCGTGGAAGGTGTCTTGTTCAATTACCGTGCAGGCTATGGCTTTACGTTCGTTAGCAATTGATGCAGACAGGCGGCTTGGGAGGAAAGACACTGCTTTGGACTATTTGGAAAAAGCAGCATCCATGTCGCCATTGCCAGGCGGATTAAAAACAGATTTATTAAAACGGCAGGAAAAGTTACAGAGTACCAGGCAAATATGGCATCGCAAATCTGCTCTATAAATTCCATTTCTAATGTGATAGTATAATAACAATATGGATGACAAATACACCTGCTATTGCGGTCTGTACTGCGAAAACTGTGCGGTTATGGCAAAAATTAAACCCGCTGCGAAAACCCTGTATAAAGAAATGAAAAAAGCAGGATTTGAAGAAATTGTGCAATTTATTCCGGGAGGGGATGGATTCTGGCCTTTTCTGAAAGACATGGCGGAAAAAGGTACTTGTATCTCCTGCAAGGATGGAAGCGGAAACCCCCGGTGTGCAGTCAGAGCCTGTGCAAAAGAAAAAGGCGTAACAATGTGTGCATTGTGCGACAGTTACCCGTGCGGGCATTTTGATGCTTTCTTTGAAGGATACCCCATGCTAAAACAGGACAATCAATTGCTTAGGGAGAAAGGGATGGACGCATGGGCAGCACTTCAGGACGAGCGCCGGGCAAAGGGCTTTTCTTATACCGGGTAAATTTCTTCTTGACAAAATAATATAAATTCTTATATTGAATAATAATATATAATAAGGAGATAAATAATGAAATGGGTTTGTCAAGTTTGCGGTTTTGTACATGAAGGTGATAACCCTCCTGCAGAATGTTTACAGTGTAAGGCGCCTTCTTCCAAATTTAAGCAGCAGGGTGGAGATCAGGCATTTGCAGCCGAACATGTTGTCGGTATTGCAAAAGGTGTGGATGCTGATATTGTCAAGGATCTCCAGGCTAATTTTAACGGTGAGTGTTACGAAGTTGGAATGTACCTTGCCATGTCCCGTGTAGCTGAACGGGAAGGGTATCCAGAAATTGCCGATGCTTATCAACGCTATGCATTTGAAGAAGCAGAACATGCTGCCCGCTTTGCAGAACTTTTGGGTGAAGTAATTACCGACAGCACCAGAAAAAATCTGGAACTCCGTATTGATGCCGAATTTGGCGCTTGTTCAGGAAAAACAGATCTTGCAAAACGGGCTAAGGAAAAGAATTTGGATGCCATTCATGATTCAGTCCATGAAATGGCAAGAGACGAAGCCCGTCATTGTGCAGGTTTCCGCGGTCTTTACAAACGATATTTTGGATAATTCCTTTTAAAAGGGCTGCATTGCAGCCCTTTTTTTGTAAACCAGCAAAATGGCTCTACTCTTTAATATTATATTTCTTGCGGAACCGTTCAATGCGTCCTGCAGTGTCTACGAGCTTTTGTTTGCCGGTAAAGAACGGATGACATGCGGAGCAAATCTCAACTTTAATATTTTTGGATGTTGAACGTGTTTCTATAGCATTACCGCAAGCGCAGGTAATGGTTGTTTGTTCATATTTGGGATGAATCTTGGCTTTCATTATTTTCCATTCTCCTTGGCATATTCAAAAAAGCTAATCCATTCCGGCGCTGCTTGTATTCATTGAACGCAGGAATGCTTCATTATTCTTGCTTTTTTTCATTCTGTCAACCAGCAGTTCGATTATCTCGATATCGTCCATAGGGTTAATAACCTTTCGCAGAATCCAGATTTTTTGGAGTTCTTCTTCGGAAAGAAGCAATTCTTCCTTTCTTGTTCCAGATTTTTTGATATTGATCGCAGGAAAGAGCCGTCTGTCGCTGATTCGTCTGTCCAGGTTGATCTCCATATTACCTGTACCTTTAAATTCCTCAAAAATTACTTCATCCATACGGCTGCCGGTTTCTACCAGTGCGGTTGAAATAATTGTCAGACTGCCCCCTTCTTCGATATTCCGTGCTGCGCCGAAAAAACGCTTTGGTTTGTGCAGGGCGTTGGAATCTACCCCGCCGGAAAGGATCTTTCCCGAAGCCGGAACAGTCTGGTTATAGGCGCGGGCCAAGCGGGTAATGGAGTCCAGAAGTATAATTACATCTTTTTTATGCTCCACAAGCCGTTTGGCCTTTTCCAGTGCCATTTCTGTTACCTGCACATGCCTTGTTGCCTGTTCGTCAAAAGTACTGGAAATAACTTCTGCGCGGACTGTCCTTTCCATGTCAGTTACTTCTTCAGGGCGTTCGTCAATTAGCAGCACAATAAGGTACACTTCAGGATGGTTTTGGGTAATGGCATTGGCAATTTTCTGCATCATGATTGTTTTTCCGGTACGGGGCTGTGCCACGATAAGCGCCCTTTGACCCTTGCCAATGGGGCAAAACAGGTTGATGATACGCTCTGATACTCCTTCGGTAACTGTTTCCAGATCCAGCTTTTCGTTGGGATAGAGGGGGGTCAGGTTATCAAATGGAATACGGTTTTGTGCAACGGCAGGATCGTCATAATTGACCGTTTCCACACGAAGCATGGCAAAGAAGCGCTCCCCTTCCTTTGGGCTGCGAATCTGGCCATAAACCGTGTCCCCTGTTTTTAACGCAAAAAGCCGGATTTGACTGGGACTGATATAAATATCGTCCGGGCCGGGAAGGTACGAATTCTGCGGACTTCGGAGAAAACCATAGCCATCGGGCAGGATTTCCAGAGAACCGTATGCATAGATTATCCCTCCCCTTTCCGTGTGGGCCTTTAAAATAGAAAAAACAACCTCCTGTTTTTTCATGGTTACCATATCTTCGTGAGTAATATTGTAATTTCCCGCCAGCCCGCGAAGGTCCACCATATTAAGCCTGATTAGCTCATTAATGGAAAGCCGGGGCTTGCCGCTGTCGTCGTTACGGGGTTCCGGTTTGCCATAGATATCCGGCATAGAAGGGAGTTTTGGTATGGGTGTAAAAGTTGTTTTTTCCGGTGCAGCATTTTCTTCTGTTTTATCATTTGTTTCGGCATCCGGTTCTTCGTTCTTTGCACCGTTTTCCTGGCTATTTAATTCACCGTCTTTTTCCCGGCTGGCGCGGCGCGGATGCGCTTTAACTACAACCCGTGCATTTTCACTTTGGTTTTCTTCGTCGCTCTGCAATGCGTCAGGCTGAGCTTCATTTTGATCGTCAAACCTAAGTGTCCGGGTTTTTCTTACATAAGGCATAAATTTTTTCTCCTATTCCAGAGAGTTTGTTCCAAAGCTTGTTTTTCCTCCAAGCCGTAATTAATTATTTATAAATTTTTTATCAGTTTTTTTCCAATAGTTCCGTTATTTGCATTATAGTCTCTCTTGCCGCCCGCAGTCGTACATTGTTCCGGCTGCCGGCAAAATGAAACTCCTTTGTTATAGCAGCATTGCTTATACCGGTAATAGCCGCTGCTATCCAGACAGTTCCTACATGAATGTCCGAACCGTCTCCATCAGGACCTGCAAGGCCTGTAACAGAAACCGCAGCATCAGCGCCGCTTTTTTTTAGCGTTCCTTCGGCCATGGCCCATACTGTTTCTTCGCTTACTGCTCCGTATGTATTAAGCGTATGCTCTTCAACCCCCAGCATCCGAATTTTTGCGCTGGAAGAATAACAAACATAGGAACCCCAGAAACATGATGATGCACCGGGTATCCGAATCATTGCATCTGCTATTAACCCCCCTGTGCAGGATTCAGATGCTGCCAGGCACATAGACCTGCCATCAAGAAGCCGGACTAAATATTCTGCAACATTATATAGCCCGGCGGTTAATGCTTCTTCACTATCCATGGGATCTTTGCAGTTCCGCCTTTATTTCTTCGATGGGCCGGGAAAAAATTTCAACTTCCCGCTCTGTACCGGTCATGCTGCATTGGCCTTCAAAAAGGACGCCGTCTGCGATGCGGAGCCGGGAAGCAGTTACATCTCCATGTATCTGGGAGCCGCCAAGCATGTCAACTTTATCAACAGCCCGTATCTGCCCGCTTACCGATCCATGGATTGTTAGTGAGCTAACTGAAACATGGTCGGCGTCTATGGACGCTCCCTTGTCTACTATTAGAGCCCCGGTTGCTTCTATAGTACCTCTAAATTTCCCCTGAATGCAAAGGGTTTCTTTAAACTTTAAAAAACCGTCCATCGAAACGGTACTGCCCAACACGATTAACTTTGATTTCTTTTTCCCCGGCTTCATTCCTGTTCCTGTTGCAAGGATCGTCGTATTTGTTTTTCAAGT
>WRIB01000002.1 GCA_009782955.1 Treponema sp.
CGATTTTGTTGTCCCTAAGGGCATCTGCCGACGCACCGAAACCGAGGTTTTGCTTTCCGATATCATCAAAACTGATACCATAGGCTTCCAGAATCTGCCGGGCGTTGAATTCCGTTCCGCTTCCCGCATCTCCAACAGATACATTTTTCCCCTTAAGGTCCGCAATGGTTCTGATCCCCGCGGCAGGGTTTGCCACTACCTGGCACACTTCGGCATAAATTGCCGCCATGCTGGCAAAACTGGTAATTTGTTCTCCGTTAAAAAGATCAACCCCGCGCCATGCATAGTCCATAACATCATTCTGAACAATGGCAATTTCTACATCTCCGGCATCAATAAGCTGTATATTTGCTTTGGAAGCACCGGTCGACTGGACTGTTATTGTAATTCCTGTTTTTTCCGTCAGTATCTGGCTAACCGCTGAACCGAAAGCATAGTACGTTCCGGTATTTCCGCCGGTAGCCAGGTTGATTTTTGTAACCTGTTCCCCGGAGCCGGTATTACCTTTATTACACCCTGCAAAAATGCTCAAAACCAGAACAAAAAGCAAAGTTGCCTTTATAAATCTTCGATTTCCCATTATTTCCTCCATAAAATACATCAAACATTGGTGAATGAATAAGTATACGATTTTATTGAAAAGCATTGCAAGAGTCCGCGTCCTCCTTGCTGAGTGTAGAACACTATAAAATTATTGGAAAACGGGGGAAAGCGGTTGACGATCATAAAAATCAATTTACTCAAATTGAACCTTTACCGCCTGCTCCACGCGCCGTTGCGGTAGACGTATGTCCCCGCCCTTTTCCCTTGCTTGGTGTAGAACGTCTCAAAGTTATTCGGAAAAGAACTATAATCCAATTGAACATTCGCTCCGATGGTAACACTGGACAGTGGGTTTTCACCAAATGCATTCCCTCCAATGGAGGTAACGCTGTTGGGAATGGTAATGCTGGTCAGTCGGTTACTGGAAAACGCATTGCCTTCAATGGAGATAACGCTCTTACCAAGAGTAACTTTGGTTAATTGGTTGTTACAAAACGCTAGTCCTCCAATGGAAGTAACGCTGTTTGGGATGGTAACGCTGGTCAGGTTGTTAAAGCCAAATGCTCCCGCCCCAATCTCGGTAACACTATTGCCAATGGTAGCTTTGGTTAGCCGATTGAGACCAAACGCAAAGTCTCCAATAGTGGTAACATTATTGGGGATGGTAACACTGGTTAGTTGGTTGTCGAGAAATGCACGAACCCCAATGGAGGTAACGCTTTTGGGAATGTTTATCGGTGTCTTACCTCTCGGCCAAAAAATTAACATGGTACCAGTTTTATTATACAAAACCCCATCTATTGAACAGTAATTTGGATTGTTGGTTCCTACAGTTATTGCAGACAATTGCAAGTTTTCAGCAAATACCATTTCCCCAATGGAGGTAACGCTGTCGGGTATGGTAACGCTGGTCAGTTTGTTATTTCGAAACGCACTGTTCCCAATGGAGGTAACACTGTCGGGGATGGTAACGCTAGTCAGGTTTTTCCCGGCGAATGATCCGCTCCATGTTTCAGTATTCCTATTATAAGTACTATCCCCAATATGGGTAACAGTCAATTGTTGTATTCGAGGCGGAATGTTCACGGTTTGGCTTGTACCTGTGTATTCGGTAATAGTAACCGATGTACCGTCCCTATTCTGAGTTACTGTAAAATCGGTTTCAGGGGTGTACTGTTGGGTATACGCCGAAAATGTCATCAAAAAAACGAAAGCAATGCCAATAATACATTTTCTGTTCATAAAATACTCCTTAATGTAAATTGTTCTATAAGAACGCCCTCTGCTTTAACCGCCATGGAAAGCGTGCCTTTTACCGTCTGCTCCACGTGTCGTTTCGGCAGATGTATGTCCCTGCCCTGCGTTCCTGTTCGGTATAGAAAACAATAAACCCATTAAAAAATTTAGTATCATACGGATTAAAACTTCCAATTAAATCTACATTTACACCAATAGTAACAGTGGTTATTGGATTCTCACGAAACGCATTTTGCCCAATGTAAGTAACGCTGTTGGGAATGGTAATGCTGGTCAGTCGGTTATCGGAAAACGCACTGCGCCCGATGGAGGTAACGCTGTTGGGAATGGTAATGTTGGTCAGCCGGTTGCCGGAAAACACCCCTTCCCCAATGGAGGTGACACCCTTACCAATGGTAACTTTCGTTAATTGGTTGCTTGCAAACGCACTGTCCCCAATTGAGGTAACGCTGTTGGGAATGGTAATGCTGATCAATAGGTTGTTGTAAAATGCCATTTTTCCAATAGAGGTAACGCTGTTGGGAATGGTAATGCTGGTCAGTCCGTTATTAAAAAACGCACTGTCTTCAATGGAGGTAACACTCTTACCAATGGTAACTTTGATTAATTGATTATTACTAAATGCCATTTGCCCAATAGAGGTAACACTGTTTGGAATGGTAATACTGCTCAGTTTGTTTTTGTAAAACGCAGCTTGCCCAATAGAGGTAACACTATTGCCAATGGTAGCTTTGGTTAATTGGTTATCGGCAAACGCTTGGGCTCCAATGGAGGTAACACTCTTACCAATGGTAACAGTGGTCAATTGGTTGCCGGCAAACGCTTGGGCTCCAATGGAGGTAACACTATCAGGGATGATAATACTGGTTAATTTATTATTATTAAATGCCATTTGCCCAATAGAGATAACACTCTTACCAATGGTAACAGTGGTTAATTGGTTTCTGACAAACGCACTGTCCCCAATAGAAGTTACACTGTTACCAATGGTAACAGTGGTTAGTCGGTTGCCGGCAAACGTATTGTTCCCAATAGAGGTAACACTGTTGGGTATGGTAATACTGGTCAGTTGGTTGTTGTAAAATGCCATTTGCCCAATAGAGGTAACACTGTTGGGGATAGTAACGCTGGTCAAGTTTTTCCCGGCGAATGATCCGATCCATGATCTAGTGCTGTTATCATAAGTAGCATCCCCAATATGGGTAACAGTCAATTGCTGTATTCGAGGCGGAATGTTCACGGTTTGGCTTGTACCTGTGTATTCGGTAATAGTAACCGATGTACCATCACTATTCTGAATTACTGTAAGCTCACTTTCAGGGGTGTACTGTTGGGTATACGCCGAAACGGCTGCCAAAATAACAAAAGCAATGCCAATAATACATTTTCTGTTCACAAAATGCTCCCTGGTTTTAAGTAATTGTTTACTGTTACCATTCCTCGTTCCATCCGCTTTTATGGTAGGCGTATGTCCCTGCCTTGCGTCCTTGTTTGGTGTAAAACACTATAAAACCATTAGGAAGCGGGGGAAACGGGGACCATGGAGTACGATCATAAAAATCTATTGATTCAAATTGAACATTTGCCCCAATGGAAATACTGTTCAGTTGGTTTAATTGAAATGCACTTCTTCCAATCTTGGTAACGCTGTTTGGAATAGTAATGCTGGTTAACCGGTTACTGGCAAATGCCTCTGCCCCGATAGTTTCAACATTGGCGCCGATGGTAACGCTGGTCAGCCGGTTCTTATGAAATGCGCCGTCCGCAATAATTGTAACGCTATCAGGGATGGTAACGCTGGTTAGCCGGTTGTAGGCAAATGCCCCTCCCCCGATAGTTCTAACGTTGGCACCGATAGTAACACTGGTCAGCATGTTAGTATAAAACGCAGATCCATTAATTAGGGTAACGCTGTCAGGGATGGTAACGCTGGTTAACCGGTTATTGGCAAATGCCCCTATTCCGATAGTTCTAACGTTGGCGCCGATGGTAACGCTTTTCAGTTGGCTGTTGACAAACGCACCTTCCTCAATAGAGGTAACGCTATCTGGAATGGTAACATTGGTTAGTCGGTTGTAGGCAAATACCCATACCCCAATAGAGGTAAGGCTGTCGGGGATGGTAACATTGGTTAGGCCGCTAAAATAAAACGCTTGAGTCCCAATAGATGTAACACTGTTGGGTATGGTAAGGCTGGTAATATTATTGGTCTGAAACGCATGAGCCCCGATAGAAGTAACGCTATTGGGGAGAGTAAGGCTTTTCAGCCGGTTATGTTCAAATGCTTTTTCTCCGATCAGACTAACGTTGGCGCCGATGGTAACGCTGGTCAGCCGGTTATAGGCAAATGCCTCTGCCCCAATGGCGATAACGCTGTCGGGGATAGTAACACTGGTAAGATATTTTTCCTTAAATGCCCTCTCTCCAATATGGGTAACGGGCAATTGGCGTATTTCAGGCGGAATTCTAACTGTCCCGATTATACCTGTATATCTGGTAATAATTACCCCTGTTCCGTCGTCAGTCCTGGTTACCTGGAAAGCGCTTTCAGGGGAGTACTGCTGGGTATACGCAAAAAAGACCGCTATTGTCAATAAGGTGATACCAAAAATAGTTTTTTTGTTCATAAAACAATCTCCCTTTTCAAGTAATTGTATATTGTCATCAATAAATGATTATATCAGCCAATAGATTCAATTTCAAGATCGGAGTTATTCCGCCAGCATTTCGGTATAGTAGCGGCTTTCTATGTTTTCATTCCCGACACCTGCTTGTTCCAGTACTGCCAAAAGCCTGTCCCTGGCCAGGACTATGGTTGTGTCACTGGTATCATCAGCAATAATTTCCAGTTCCAGAAACCACCCCAGGTTTTTTACTCTTCCCTGTTTTGCAGGGCTGTTTTTTTTAAAGCTTTTCTTTACCGAACCGCTTACCTCACAAAGCTCAATGGTAATTTCATTGTAATGCCAGGACCATCCCTGTTTATGCTTTACTGTTTGTTTTTCCAGACCCAGCAGTACAAGCAATTTTTCAAATTCCTTTCCGTTCGACACTTCCAGTTCATGTTCGTCGTTTACTTCAAGTTCACCCCGTTTTTGCTTGTTTTTCCAGGTAACCAGGGTTTTGGTACTTTTTTCTTTTGTCTCCTGCCTGACACGAGGGCCGGAAAAGTAATGCAGAACAGCGGGGGCAAACCAGTATGAGTCGTCTTTCGAAAAAGCTGTTCCTTCACCGGCAAGCACATCGAGTGTTTTTTTACATGTGTTACTGTTGCCAACATGGGCCTTAAGTTCTATTTCGGCGGCTTTTGCCATGTTTCCAGCATATCAAAAAATGGGGAGTATCGCCACGCACCCGCAATAACCGGGCTGAAGGCAGTAATCATCACATTGGTTACCATTTGTTAACATTTATTGTAGACGCTTCCTGGCAAACACGGTATACTACCAACAGAGGTTTGTATAAGCCGCAAAAAATTAGACATAAGGAAAAAACCCATGATAAACTTAAAAGCCGTTTGCTTTAATGCCTACATTAGAAGAAACTTTTCACTTTTAACGCTCATTTTAGCCCTAACCCTCTGTTTTACTGCCTGCGGCGGCTCCTCTGGCAAAACATACAGCTCCATCGAAACCGTCTCAAAATACCTTTCAAAAACAAAAAACGGCGCAAGTGCAGACAATCCCGCACCGCTTTCGGTAAAAATTGATTTACAGAATACGACCGCGGACGCAAGCGGATGGAAGCAGTTGCTCAACGCGATTGATACTGCGGGCAAATATGTCATACTGGATATATCCGCCTGTACCATGCCCAATGCCGAATTTAACCCCGACCCCGAATTTTCCGCAGGTAAAAAATTTATCGTGTCCATGGTTTTGCCCAATATCGCAAGAAGTATAGCGTCAAGAATAGCGGGAAATTCCACTTTTCAACACTTTGTAAACTTGACTGACATTCCCACAGGCAAGAACCTTGCTGACATTGGGGATTACGCATTTTGTGAGTTGGGACTTACCAGCATTACCATCCCCGATAGTGTTACCGAGATTGGAGTCGGGGCATTTTCAGGTAATCAACTGACCAGCGTTACCATCGGCAGCGGCGTTACTTCCATTGGGGACGGTGCGTTTAACGGCAACCAACTGACCACCGTTACCATTCCTGACAACGTTACTTCCATTGGGAACAATGCGTTTTCCAACAACCAATTGACCAGCGTTACCATCCCCGATAGTGTTACCGAGATTGGAGGCGGGACATTTTCAGGTAATCAACTGACCAGCATTACCATCCCAGACAGTGTTACTTCCATTGGGAACAGTGCGTTTTCCTCCAACCAATTGACCGGTGTTACTATCCCCGACAGCGTTACCTTCATTGGAGGTGGTGCGTTTTACAACAACCCAATAAACCGCATTACCATTGGGTCAAATGTAACGTTCGAGGATAGATATTATTCGTTTGTTGGTTATTTTGATAACGCATACAACAACGGCGGTAAACGTGCAGGCACCTACACACGGCCCAATACCAATAGCAGTACCTGGACAAGAGGGTCCGGTTCTTCCGGTGATACTGTTACCGAAACGTCAACGGGTTCAACGGATACTGGTTCTACTCTTTCTGCCTTTGTTGGAACATGGAAAAGAGCCGAATTCGATAACATCTTAACCATTAACAGAAATTCCATAACTATTAGTTCCCGTACTCACACCTGGGAGCTTTTGGGTGTATCCGGAGATTCATATACGCTGAAGCGTCCCGGCGCCGAAGAGATGACCATTACCATAAGATCAACAAACGGCAGGATGGTTATTTCCGGCGATACCGGCGCCGGACAGGAAAATTGGAACGGTACCTGGATTAAACAATGAGGCTCCCCGCGGCAAGCCGCGGGGTATCTGTAAGCGTTGCAATATTCGCCAGGGAGCCTCGATCGATAGGAAGTTTATTATACCGTCTGGTTTAATACCATAAACGCTTATATTTTGATTCATTTCAGCCGCCGCAAGCAGCGGGGTATTAAACCAGACTTTCGAATAAGGCTCCCCGCTGCAAGGCAGCTGCTTTGCAGCATTGGAAAGCAGCTGCCTGGATACAATAATTTACCTAATACTCGCCAGCCATAAGAAGCATTATCCCTATTAATTGATTATGGATTCAAGGCATTAAATTTTCATAATATCCTCGCAGGAATGGCAGCGTTCGCTCTGCTCATTGAAAGTGGCCAGGGAAAAGTCTCAGATAGCCGAAAACATCGCCTTGACGGCATAGAATATCATTAACGCGCCAATAACCAGCTTGATTCCCGTACCCACAATAAAAGCAAGCAGTGCACCAAATGCAACCTTTAATGCCTTAATATAACCGGAACTAATCGTATCGGCGGGGTTGTTGGTATCATTGATTTCGCTGTTCCGGGTTTGAAAATGATAATTTATTAACTCTCCGGCAAATGCTCCCAGGAACGGTCCGATTAATAGCCCTGTCGGAGCGAAAAAGATAATGCCTGTTATAAGTCCCAGAACTGAACCGATTACAGCTGCACGGGAGCCGCCGAACCGTTTTGTCATTAAGGCCGGAAGAATGTAATCTATAATGGTTACGGCTATTATTATTGCCGCCCACAACAGCAAAAAAGCGGAACTAAAACCACCGTGTCCGCTCCATTGCAGCAACAGCAGTCCCGCAAAACCCAGGGGAGGTCCAGGTATTACCGGAACAATCGAACCCAAAAGTCCGGCCAATAGAAAGAGAAAAGCTAATATAACCAGTAGTGTACTCATAATAATTATTACAATAACTGAAATATTATATATCTTCAAAGCATGCAACGCTTACAGATATGTAACAGCTTGCCGTTTACTTCAACACTACTTCCGTTCTGCCAAAACCGCCAAGCTCCGGCCGGGAAAAATAAAAATCTGTTACAGCAGGATCATTACGTAAATAGTCCTGGACTCCCTTTTGTAAAATGCCGTCTCCTTTGCCGTGAACAACGGAAAATTCCCGTAAACCGGCCAGTACTGCTACATCGATCTGGCGGCGAAGGGTATCCAAGGCTTCTTCCAGCCTCATTCCCAGCAGATTTATTTCCAGCTTTGGCCCTGTCTCTGTTTGGGCAAGTTCTGTTGTCCATCCTACTGTTTTGGGACTTGATTGATTTGTATTTTTGACAGGAAACAATTCGCTTTCAGAAAAACTCATCCGCACAGAACCGGTTTCTACAATCCAGGCGGCTGTTTTTTTATTATCACGCCGAATTACAGTGCCTTTTTGACGGGAATTGCCGGCAAGGACTTCCGTACCGGGAACAATAACTGCACCAGGCGGAGTGCGTACCAAACCGTCAGATTCAGTTTTTATTTCCGCAGCCATTTCCATAAGCGACAATTCTTCCGCCTCCAGGGCGGCGCCCATTGCTGCAGAACGGGTTTCCAGATCGCGGATAAAATCTTTAACCTTTACGGTTTTTTCCCGGGTAAGTTCACCTTCACGAATCTCTCTGACCAGATTTTCAAGACCCTTTCTGCTTTCCGAAAGAAAACGCCGGAATTCGGAAGCTCCTTCCTGTCTTAAAAAATGTTCTTTTTGACGAAGGGAAAGGGCTTTTAAATCGGCCTCGCGGCGATCTTCACGAAGCCGCTTTTCTTCTTTTTTCGCCGAACGGGATGCATTGTCCAGCTCCCGGTGTTTTTCTTTAAGTCCGGCAATCAGGGCAGAAACATCAGAACGTTCATCATCAAGATAGCTGCGGGCCTTTTCTATCAACACAGGGGGAAAACCGTTTTGGGCGGCAATGTCCACCGCTCTGCTTTCGCCGGGAATGCCCATGATAATACGGTAGGTTGGCGAAAGAGTACGGCGGTCAAATTCAACCGATGCGTTTTCCACCCCTTCACGGCTGTAGCCGTAATTCTTTAACATACCGTGATGAGTTGTCAGCACCACCGTACTTTTTGTTTCGATAAAGTGATCAAGAATAGACATGGCAATTGCACTGCCTTCTTCCGGATCGGTTCCAGCGCCAAGTTCATCAAGCAGTACAAGGGATTGTTCTGTCGCCTCTTCGATAATTCCCGCTATATTGGTCATGTGGGCGGAAAAAGTTGAAAGCGATTGGCTTAAGGATTGTTCATCGCCAATGTCAGCATAAACTGCATCAAAAATTGGAAGTACTGCATCCGCCGCAGGAAGCGCAAGGCCTGCCTGGTTCATTAATGCAAAAAGACCTATGGTTTTAAGTGTTACCGTCTTGCCCCCCGTATTGGGACCGGTGATAATCACCATCCGTGTATTACAATCAAGTTCCAGATCAATGGGAACAGCGCTTTTTCCCAACAGGGGATGATGCGCCTGTCTTAATGCAAGTACTGTGGATTTTTCATGTCCTGCCGGTTCTTCTGCAAAACAGCATCCGCGCCTCATTTCCAGAGAATACCGTGCTCTGGCCCGAAGGCTTTCCAGGTTAATAATAATCCGGTGGAATTCTTCTATCTCAAAACGGTGTTCTGCAAGTGTGTTTGTCAGATCCCGAAGGAGCCGGCGTATTTCCGCTTCCAGGTTTGCCTTTTCGATAAGAATTTGATTGTTCTTTTCTACCGATTCTTCGGGCTCAACAAAAATTGTCTGGCCTGTGTCGGATACTTCATGGACTATTCCTTTAATACGGCCCTTGAAATTTGCCTTAACCGCAAGAACCAGCCTTCCGTCCCGTTGAGACGGAAGACCTGATTGCAGCATTCGCCGGGTATTTTCGTCCGAACCAAAGCGTGATGCAACTTGTTCAAGGTCTTTGCCAAGATCCTGAATACGGCGGCGTATCTTTTTGATTTCAGGCAGATCCCGCACCGATCCGTCTTTGTCGATAATACGGAAAATTGCCGCCGTTAATTGAGAACAATCCGGCGCTGATTCCGCAAGCTCCCTTAGTGCAATTGTATTTTCGTTTTCCTGCTCTGTTCCATTAAGAATAAAACGCCGCAACTCTTCACCCCGTTCAAGAAAAAGTCCCATGGCCAGAGCTTCGTCGGCATCAAGTACACTGCCTTCTACCGCAAAGCGCGGTAGCAAAAAACCTGTTTCGGGAAATTCCTGCCTTTTTTCTCCGTCGTTGTTTTTAATTAACTCACAGAACGACGAAACGAGTTTTTTTCGTATCCTTACCTTTGCCGGATCGAAAAGCGGAATTTCTTCGCAGATAATCCGGGCAGCTTCGGCGCTGAGGGCGCAGTTGGCAACAGCGTCTTTTATACGGTCAAATTCCAAAAGGCCAATCGTTTTTGTCATATGGGGTGATACATATTGCGATACACCATCCGGTATATTTTCCTGTCTGTCTTTAGATTGAGGCAAGTTCATCTCCAATACGTAAAAAGCTTTCGTAACGGTCTTTGTGAATTATTCCGTTTCCGGCTGCTTCGAGAATTTTACAGCCCGGTTCGCTGCGGTGAGAACAGGAAAGGCCAAATGCGCAGTGTCCGGAAAATTCTGCAAATTCCTTCATATAAAGACACAAATCTTCTGCCTTAACGCCATCGGGAACCATACGTCTGATTCCCGGTGTGTCGATCAGAAAGGTTTTCTCTCCAGGCAACGGCAGTTTAATCATAACCGATATGGAAGTAGTATGGTTCCCGCGATTAAACTTTTCGTTGACTTTTCCGGTTTTCATGGAAAGCCCCGGAGAAAGAGAATTGACAAGGCTTGTCTTTCCGACCCCCGATTGGCCCATAAGGGCAGAAGTTTTTCCAGTCATTAGTAAGCGCAATTCATCCATACCAAGACCGGTTTTTACCGAAATATAAAGTACGTTATATCCAATACGCCGGTAATCAGAAAAACGTTCTTCTGTTTCATGGTCTCCGTCAAACAAATCCCATTTATTGCACAGTATTACCGGCGTAATACCGGAAGCTTCAGCCTGAACGAGCAACCGGTCAAGAAAGCGTGGCCGAAAAGGTGGTGAAGCAGGGCTTGTCATACAAAGCGCAAGGTCTATATTTGCGGCGAGTATCTGGGACTTTTGTCCTTTTTGATTAAACCGGGTCAGCATGTTTCGCCGTTCTTCTGCTGATATTATAAGCCCTTTATCAGAGTGATGAGGATTTATTTCAACAGTAACCCTGTCTCCAGGAGCCAAAGGATTGTAATAATCATCCATACCCTTCAGGATTTTACCTTTGATCCGGCACTCCAGGGTTGTATCTTTTCCGGCAGGAACCACAGTAAAAATATTCCGGGAACCCTGCAGTACAAGCGCATTAAAAACAACCTCGCCGTTCATAATTCATCCAGCAAAGAAACGCTGCAGTCCAGTTGTTCTGCCATGTTCTGCCATACATCATTCGGCGATTGTGTTCCGGATAAAAGCAGCCGGTTTTGATGTGATGCATTGTTTTCTGTCCGAAGCACGCCGTTATTATCATCCAGCAGCGATTCGATTCGTTTGGTAATTCCTTCTATCGAACCAAAAACTGTTAAAAAGGGAGCCGCTTCCTTTTTGAATTCTTCCAGGAGAAATAAAAAGTGAGTGCAGCCGAGTACCATTGTGTCCGCACCTGCAGCACGAAAACGATCGATGTATTCATTTACTATTTTGTTTTTTTCATTTTCATTGGCCAGAAAAAAACGTTGTTCCACGAATGTAACCAACTCGGGAGCTGCGATACCGATAATTTCACAGGCGCCGGTTTCGCAGCCGGCACCGGCATTGCTGGCAGCGGCAAGCTCGCGGATATAAGGGTCTTCGATAGTACGCGCTGTTCCAAGGACTCCTACTATTCCGGTCTTACTGGCCAGTATTGCCGGTTTTATTGCAGGCACGGTTCCCACAAAAGGAAGATCCGGAAAGCATTGCCGGAGCTCTGCCAAAGCGGAAACAGAAGCGGTATTGCAGGCCAATACAGCAATTTTTGGATTTATGGTTTTTATTAGTTTTTCCATTATTGTTGTCAGAATAACGGTCAGTTCCGTCCGCTCTCGTGACCCGTAAGGAAAATTCCGGCGGTCGGCACAATAACATATTGTTTCTGCGGGATTACACCGGCGAAAATCCCGGCAATAGGGAATTCCGCCAATCCCCGAGTCCAGAAAAAGTATAGGTCTTTTATCCATGTCGAATATTATTTAAAAAGATCATCAAATGCCGTTCGCGCAGTGGCGGCCTTGTCCTGTTCTTTAATCTGCCCCTGACCTTGTTTGCGGAATTTGGAATCAAGAGAAAACCAATCGCAGAAGTTACCCCGTTCTTTGTCGGCGGGCTTTTCGGCATTTGGTTCGGAACAATCACCGCGGGAACCCGACAGATAAAATTTGCAGTGGCGGCAGGAACGGAGATCCTTACCACAATGGCAGCGCATACTCCGCCCTATGGGGTCGCTATCTGTTATAGGTTCTCCGCAATACCAGCACATTGTTATATGATAACGTACCGGAAAAAATTGTCAACATATCGCATATATTAATTAATTGACGATATACCCCATTACATGGTATTCTTTGTATTGCAGACAGGAGCAGGAAATAAAGTATGAGAATACCAACAATTTACCTTGAAACAACAATCTTTAATTTTCCTTTTACCGATGACGCCTCTCATTACCGGGCAGATACATTACGGCTGTTTAAAGAGATAAAGGCTGGGAAGTTTAAACCCTATACTTCCAAATACGTTACCAATGAACTGGAAAATACCAGAGATAAGGTAAAGCTGGAACAGATGAAAACCCTTATCATTGATCACAGAATAACAGTTATTCCGGCAAGTGATGAGGCAGAACGGCTAGCAAGTGTATACATAAAAGAAGGCATTATACCGGAAAAATTCGAAGCGGACGCTTTTCATATTGCAGCGGCGACAGTTGCCGGCCTTGATTTAATTGTCAGTTTGAATTTCCGACACATCGTAAAACACAAAACAATAATTCAGACAGAAATAATCAACGCTCGTGAAGGATACAAGCGGGTGTTTATCCACAGCCCAATGGAGGTAACAGACAATGAAAAAGACTCTTGACGATTACCTGAATGATCCTGACCTTGTAAATGAGCCGTCTGCCCTTCGGGAAATTCATGCAATACGTCTTATGATCCATGACGAAATAAAAGATATGACAACGGCAGAACGCACTGCTTATTTTAACAGAGGCTCTGATTGGTTTTTTGCCTCTAACAAGTCCCCCGCGGAAGTGATAGATCTTGGCGAAAACATTCGATGATTATCTTAATGATCTCCGGATTAAAGATGATCCAATTGGTTCATCGTCTGTTGTTAATTAATTGACGATATACCCCATTAGGTGGTATTCTTCTTCGAGGAGAATTATATGAAAAATGCAATCAAATGGTTTGGGATTATCGCCCTTGTTGCAGTAATCGGTATCGACTGTGGTAAAAAGGTGCAAGCCCAGACAGTCAGCAATCCGCTGGAAAATACCACATGGAAAGCTGATATGGGTGGGGGTGAATCAATAACTATTTCTTTTGGGGCGACTGACTTTACCATGATGATAATTGCCAACACTAGAGGTAATACTGATGTTGAAACGCAAAATGGGATTTACACCGTATCCGGTGATAAAGTCACAATAACTGTTGATGGTGAATCAACGGGAGCTACTTTAAGGGGCAATGCTTTGGTACTTTCATATGATGACGATGATTCTTATAGTGTTATCTTAACGAAGGTACAATAAGAATAGTACACACAAGATGTCGCCTTGACCAGCCGGAAAGATTGGACTACCATTAAGTAATGTTTACGCTTCGTCCCTGTGCCGCTGCCTGCGGAAGGGCGGCTATTTCCGGTTCACATCTTTGTGCCGTTCACGCAGCTTCGGCGGAAGAAGAAGCCAGCCGTATAGGCGCTTTTATTCTTGAACAGCAGGAAATTAAAGACCTGAATGCACCGGGGCTAAATTTTATCAGTACCGATTTTTCCAACAGGACATTTTACGGCTGTAACTTTATGGGTTCTGTCTTTTCCATGTGCCTTTTTACCGGTTCTGTAATGAGGATGTGTTTTTTTGACAGCGCAGCTTTTGAAGACTGCGATTTTTCCGGAGGGGATCTTCAATTCGTTTCTTTTGCGGGTTCTACTATTGTAAACTGTACCTTTGAAAACTCGGAACTGATACATCTGAATTACAGCGGTGCAACAATTGTTGAATCAACTTTTAACGATTCAAATTTGTATAATTCCCGCTTTATCAATGCCGACATTAAAGACAGTGATTTTATTGATTGTAATGTAAAAAAAGTATTTTTTATCAGAGCTCAGCAGGATTGTGTTTCCTTTAAATCATCAAATACCGCCGAGGCAGTATTTACCCAGGAAGAAATGTGATGACCTTCAGCCTACGGCTTGCGGCCATCGAGCGCATGCACACACCGCGTCTAGCGGTGAACGTGAATCCACTTCCTTGCGCTCGTGACCCGAAGGGTCACCTGGAAGCTATAATATATGGGAAGCTGCTGTCGCAGCAATTTTATGAGCCAGGGGGGGCGTGTGCATGAAAATATTCATGCAGTATTGCTCTTATGGCTTTAGCAACTGCTATGTCCTGGGTACCGACATAGAAGACGCAGATTCCCCCCGGGACGCAGTGCTTGTGGATCCTGGCAGTATGGAAATTCCTCTGCTTGATTTTATCGAAAGCAATGAATATCAACTAAGGGGAATACTTATTACCCACGATCACGTGAACCATGTTCATGGTCTGCGTACATTAAAGCGAATCTATGACGAAAAAATATTTGCGGTTAACCCGGCAGTTCAGGGCCACAAAACCAGGGTCATACGGGATGGTGATACATTAAAGCTGGGTGCAATTACTGTTTCTGTAATAACCATTCCTGGTCATTCTTCTGATTCTGCGATATTCCGGATCAATAAAACCCTTTTTACCGGGGATACAATCACCGCAGGATTATTGGGAACTACAATTTCTTCATACGGAAAAACAAAACAAATGGATGAATTGCGGAGTAAGATTCTTTCCCTGCCGGGGAATTATGTTGTTCTTCCCGGGCATGGGCCGCCTTCTACACTTGACTCAGAACGTCAGTACAATGCGGGAATTCAGGTTTACGAAGAGAATAAAAACAAACGCCAGCGGTTTCAGGTAAAATTTAACTGAGCAAAAACCATTTTACAGTGCAATAATGTTCCGGCCCAAAAGCTGCGCTATGTTATATTTTCGTTCCATTGTAAGTTCTTCGCTTTCCCGCAGAAAAGTTTCCAGATAGGCGGGAAACGAATCGGGCAGTATTGGCAATTCCAGTACCTGTTTATAGTAGGCCCGGTGAGACGGTTCAAAATGATGATTAATACAGAATATGGCAAGACAGGCATTTTTAATAAAAAGAGCAGAAGAAATTAAATAGTAGAATTCATCGTTATTAATCATCGCCGCCCCAAGATCGCTTAATGAATGTTCCATCTTGGATTGGACGGCATCCCGCATCAGCTTCCAGAATTCATCGTTTAACCCAAGGAGTTTTTCCTTGATTGTATCGATCCAGCCGGTTCTGGAAAAAAGAATTTCTCCGTGGGCAAGACGGTAATAACCATAAGTTCCGGAATCTTTTAAAAGCCAAAAATCATCCTGACGTGATTCAACTATAGCGGCCAGTTCTTCGATTTTTTTGGTGTTTTTAAATTCAAAGCGTACCGGCATGTCTCCCACAAGAAAACGATCCTTTGCACCGCCGCCTGAACTTTCAAAAACTGCCGCATCCTGACCGTATAATTTTTTTCGCTCTTCCGGGCCGGGAATTTTTCCGCTGTAGTACACATCCAGAATTAATGCAAAATAAGGATCAAGCGTATCCGAATCGGCTGCTTCGTTTAACGAAATACATTCAACTTCTGGCCATTCCGAAAGAAGGGAAACAAAGCGTTCGGTTAGTTGTTTTGTCTTATATTTCATAATGTTTAAGTATATCATTAACACAGAAATATGGAAACCGCTGAAAATTACAAAAGAAATAGTGTTGAAGATACAGTTTCTCCGCTGTTGTTTGTTGTCCTTGTTCCTCATCGTGACTGTCTTCCGGCTCTGGAAGCATACCGCCGTAATATGTTTGCTGCCGGCTTTGACGGTGCTTTTTCTTTTCCTGCAGCAGCTCCGCTGGCGCTTTTAAAACGCCCTCTTGATGCCATGGAGCTAAAGACTGCAGCTGTAGAACTTCGAAAAAATTTAGGAAATAAAAGGTTTAATACCGGATATTCCGAATGCAGCGCCTGGAACACTACAATAAACGAATTACGGTTTTTCGGCTTAACGCTGGAGCTGCCTCAGCCAGCCTTTCCGCCTGATGCTATTGTAAAAGTCTGGGAAAAACCCATTCTTGCTCCGGCAATTATTGTTCCTGACGGCATCGCATCAACAATGCACAGTTCCTCTTTTAACAGCGGCCTTTCCTTTCGTGCTGCGGCACTGGCAAACCTTGCTCTCCAGCCGGTTGGTTCAGCAGAGGCTTCTTCTTTTGAAAAGGATTTTTCGTTTACATGGAAACTGGGTTCACTTTATTGGCTTCCCAGGTATAAGGGAAATTGCCTTGATTGAATGTTTTCGTATTGACGGTGACAGGTTGTTATTGAACATCAAAGCAGTTCCGGGTTCTTCCAGGACAGAATTTGCCGGTGTTAATAACAACAGGCTCCGCATACGTATTGCTGCTGCTGCCGAAGACGGCAAAGCCAACAGTGAACTCATTGATTTTTTGGCACGATCTTCAGGTTGCGCAAAAAAAGAAATTATACTACAATTAGGAAAGAGATCCCGGCTTAAGACAATTTCGCTGCCGGTATCGGTCCGGCAAAAACTGGAAGAATTGGCTATTAAAGGATAAACATGGCGATTATTGCCGTTATCGGCGGCAGTGGATTGGATAATCCCGATATAATATCAAGCTCCCGGGATGTTACAGTTACTACTTCTTTTGGAGCGCCTTCGTCGCCTCTTAAAAAAGGTATCATTGGCGGCGTTAATGTTATTCTGCTTGCCCGTCATGGCCGGGAACATACCATACCGCCCACCCAGGTGAATTACAGGGCGAATATCTCCGCTCTAAAAGCGGAAGGATGTACTCACATCCTTGCAACTACCGCTGTCGGTTCTCTCAGGGAAGAAATCAAAAGGGGAGATTTAATAATCGTTGATCAATTTATTGATTTTACAAAGCAGCGTAAAATGACATTTCATGAATCTTTTGAAACCAATAAACCTGTCCATTGCGCCATGGCTGATCCCTACGATCAGAACATAAGAAACCTGTTGATTGAAGAATGCCGCAGCAGGAAATATTCATTCCACCCAATGGGAACGGTTGTTACAATTGAAGGTCCCCGTTTTTCGAGCCGGGCCGAATCCCATATGTTCCGTTCATGGGGCGCTGATATTATCAATATGTCAATAGCTACTGAAACCGTTTTGGCAAACGAGGCGGGTATTCCTTATGCGGCAGTGGCAATGAGTACCGATTATGATTGCTGGCGGACTGATGAAGAACCTGTAAGCTGGGAAGCAATAGCGAAGGTCTTTGCGGAAAATGCAGAAAAAGTTACAACCCTTCTAACGGGGGTTATTCCAAAAATACACGATTAAAGGAGCAATGTTATGAATAGTAAACCTGTAAAGATGTTGTTTGTGTTGATTTTCTTTTTAGTTGGCGGACTTTGTTTTGCCGCAGATCTGGTGGAAGGTTTTTGGATCAGTGTAGATGAAAAAACCGGCAAAGATACGGCAGGCTGGGAAATCTTTGTTCAGAACGGTAAGCTCTACGGAAAAATTCTTTCCGCTGTCGATGCGAAACCAGGTGACAAAGCAACTGCTTGTAAACCCTCTTATAAAGGACATCCTACACCCGGAAATGTATCGGAAATGCCCATTATCGGTACCATTTTTATTTTCGACCTTGTTCCGGACAGTAAAGGAAAATGGAAAGGCGGAAACATCATTAATCCGGAAGATGGAAAAATGTATGGATGTGAAATTACTTACCATGCCGCCGATGGAAAAAAATACACGGTAGATACCCTGGAAGTGCGGGGAACAGGTTTAGCCGGACTTCTAGGCCGCAGCCAATATTGGCGAAAAGCAACCAAGACGCAAGCTGAAAGCCTGAGGTAATTTACTTAAGCAGTTTTTGATACAGCGATAAATTTTCCCGATCAAAGCAGACAAATATGATTTGTTTGATACCCGGTGTTTCGGGCATTGTTTTATTAACCGCCGCAACCGCTGCGGCAGCAGCCTTGTCTTTTGGGTAACCGTAAATCCCCGTGCTGATGTTTGGAAAGGCAATGCTCTGTACTGTATTCTCTTCGGCAAGGAGAAGACTTTTCCGGTAACATGAAGCAAGCAATTCGCTTTCTCCCTGATCGCCGCCGTGCCAGACCGGCCCTACGGTATGAATCACATGCTTGGCAGAAAGCTTTCCAGCGCCGGTAATTACCGCATCACCTGTGGGGCAAGGACCGCCGGGAATGTCTTTTCTCTGCGCAGCGATTTTCCGGCATTCTTCCAGCAAAGAAGGCCCGGCGGCCCGGTGTATGGCGCCGTCTACTCCGCCGCCGCCCATCAGGCTTGAGTTTGCCGCATTAACAATTGCATCAACATTTTGTGTGGTAATATCTCCCATAATTACTTGTAGCTGTGGCATATTTTCTCCTTAATCTGCTCCGCTGCATTTTTTCCATTTTTATTTTCAAGAGTAATGAGGAACAAACCCTTTCCTTTGGTGTGTTTTTCCCATAATTCACCAATTAAAGCTTTTTCTTTGGTATCATCGATGGTAGCCAGGTGAGCCCCTTTATACTCAATTATTAATATTCGCTCATCCTTTAATTTTACGATAAAATCGGGGTAAAAGTTATCTGTTGATGTAGGTAAATGAAATGAAGCAGGATGCCGTGATACATTTCGTAACCAATATGCCGTTTCGCTTTCACTGTCAATGGCTTTGGCGCAACTGCATTCTTCTCCGTTTTCGCCGCCATCAAACATAGGGATTTTATCATTACCTAAAAAATGTTTTTTAAATTTATATTTACCCTGATATAATGGTACACCATCATACATGCCAGCATAAAAATTGAGAGGCGTTTCAAAATCTATAATCTTGCGGCCATCCTTTTCAAATAATTCAAATGATGTTGTACGGGCTTTTTTTCGCCCTTCTGCTATTTTAACTGACAGTTTATTAAGCAATGCATATTTTGCGATCATTAGTTTTGTAACAGAGATTTTCCTTTTTTCCGTTAAATACCGGATAATGCTGCCCAGCCAGAATACCATGTGCGATTGGGGTATATCATTCTGTTTTAATGAGTTGTCCAGCCAGTGAACCAGATTTGCTTCTGTCCATACATCAACGTCTGTCATATAAGGAAGGAGCTGATCTTTTCCGGTTTCGCTGTAACGCAAACGGTTTCCGTCAATATCAATAAAAAAGCCTTTTCCTGGTGTTTCTTCAATATTGAACTCAATGGAAGATAGTTCACAGGATGCATAATCTTTTATATTCCAATCAAACTGTTCAAAAATGGTTTCAGTATCCGCAAAAAGGAATTCACCCTGCGCTTCAAACAAGAGGCGCGGAATCGAAAACTTCTCTCCTTTGGAAGCAGGGGATTGTTCTATTGGGGTTGATTTATAGTTCCTGAATTTCCAGATAAGATCTGCCGCTTCCCTTGAACTTATTTTTTGGCAGACTTTTTCTATATCCGATTCGGTGGTTTCCAGTGTAAAGAATAACGTATTATTTTTATCCAGTTCAATTGATGACGGCAATGCATTTTTATCTATATGTCCACTTAGTTTAAATTGATTGGGGGAGGTGCCCCAATTGGGGTTTAAGGTAAATTCCGCCGGGGGTTCCTGCTGAATGCTTGCCTGAGCCTCGTCATCGTCAAAGCCTTTATTAATGAGCTTTTCGGTAAGGGCCTTCGCAGCCTCGCCAAAATGGGGGGAAACAACATAGGCGTATGCTTTATTAAGCGAAGGCTCTTTCCGTTCTTTTGCATAGGGCATCCGCATAACCCGGCCAAGCAGCTGTTCAACCGAGGTATCACTTTTAATATTGGCAAGGGAACACAGAACATAAGCAAAACTGCAATCCCACCCTTCTTTTAAGGCTTCTACGGTTATAATAAAGCGAGTAGGTTCATCGGGATTGAATAAGTCGATATCATCCAGTTGTTTTTGTTCGCCTGTGGCGATTTTTATCTGGTTTTCCGGAAGGTTTGCGGTTTCCAGAAGATAGTTTTTAAGAACATCAACAGTAACTTCTTTATCTTTACTTTGGGCCTGAAACAGGAGGATTGGACGGATATACTCTCTTTCTTTCTGTGCGTCCTTTTCCAGGGCAGCACGGCGGGCGATTGCTTCATCAACAGCAAGTTCCCAACCGGAATGTTCCACAAGAGCAATGGGAAGTTTTATCATTTCCTCTTCTTTAAGTTCCGCTGCCCTGACATTGTAAATCGTATTGTTATTGGGACGTGGTGTTGCGGTAAATTCCACGATAGTAGCAGGATTAATCCGTCGCTGGGTTTCCTGTGACAGATCGGTTACTACCTTATGAGCTTCATCAACTATCATTATCGGGCGGTGGTACAACAGCAGATTGGCGAAAGAATATTTAGGACGATCATAATCCGGGCTTGCTTCCATTACAGAAAAACATGCAGTGGGTATTTTGGCGAAATGGTCTTCGTAATTCTCGTTGTCTTTATAGACATTGTATTTACTTGTATCTTCTTTTACAAAAGATTGTATTGTAGAAACAATAATACATGCATTGGCGGAAATATCCATGGGGCGGATGTTGCATTTTTCATCCAGGTCAAAAATTCTTACTTTTCCGGCGAACTGATCATCAAGAACCTGACGGTACGGATGGCGCGGGTTTTTCAGGGCTTCGATGGTTTGCCTTCGTATGGTATCTGAGGGGACAAACCAGAGGGCAAGAGGATAGTCCTTGCCGCACCAGACTTGAGAAATTACCTTTATGGAATGTGCAGCAAGGATGGTTTTTCCGCCTCCGGTTGGAATCTTAATGCAGACCCGCGGAGTATTTGGTATTGCGTCCCATGTGGTGTATCCGTTTCTTACATTAACAAGGCGGGATGCTATCTCACTTTCTCCGGTTATCTTTTTGAACGCTTCGGTATGTCCCATGATACGGCAATATTCGAAAAATCTTTTCAGGGTGTCCAATGAATTTTGCTGATAGTTTTTAAGCTGCATACTACCAGACCTTTATTTCGTAAGGAATTTGTTTAAATACAATACCGTTGGATTTAACGGCAGCATGAGGCAGGCGGGTTGCCTCGCCGTATATAATCAATTTGCTAAAAGACAGGTTCTGACCCTTCTTCTTTGATGCAGCTTCAATGCTGTTCATAATATGGTTTAGGGTAATATGGGTCAGGACATTGCCACCGCCGGGACTTTTGTCGCCCAAAATGCCGTTGTAAAGAAGCGCGTATGCGGTGCCGTTGTGAATGCCTAAAAACGCGGATTTCTTTTTTGGTTTTTTCATGGGGGTTTTTGTTTCGGTAAAGAAAATATGCGCGGCCAAATTTTCAAAAGATATATCGCTTTTTATCCGCTGGTCACTGTTAAAAACTGCTTCGCCCAGTGTGAAAAAGCGGAAACCGCCGCCGCCTTTCCAGCTCACAGCTTCGGATATTCCGCCCTGCTCACCGTCTATTACTTTTTTTAGACGGACGGCGCAGTGGGTCTTTGCCTGTTCACCCATTTCCACGCCGATGTAACGCCTGCCCATTTTGTGTGCAACGGCGGCTGTTGTGCCGGAGCCAAGGAAGGAGTCAAGGACGAGATCGCAGGGGTTGGTGGCTATGTGGATTATGCGCTGGATTAATCGTTCCGGTTTTGGGGTGGAGAAAGTACTTGTATTGCCAAATAGTTTTATGATTTCGCGTTTAGCTTCTTGATTATGACCAACATCAGAGCTTGACCACCATGTATCACCTTTGCGTCCATCCATTACATCACAAAGAAATCTTTTTTTTCGAGGAAAAGCAGTTCCATCTTTACCAAACCATATTCTATTTTCTGCAATTAGTTCTTCCATATTCTTTTTTGAATATACCCAATGCTTACCTTTTGGAACATTAAATACCTTATTTGATATGGGAGAAACTACATCATAATATCCGTTAGTACGCTCTTCGCTTGCAACCAAATCACCTGATTGCCAAGCACCGCGAGGATCATTATCAGGATTTTGATACCTGCTGTTCATTTTCTCTGTTCTTTGCAAAAGATTAAATTTTACCTGTTCTTTGTTTTTTGAATACAAAAGAATAAAATCATGGTTTTCAGATAGATATTTAGCATCATTTTTTATACTATGGATTTTCTGCCATAAAATTGTAGTAATAAAATTTGACCTTCCAAAGGTTTCATCGCATATCACTTTTGCGTAGGCTTGTTCATTATCATCAATTTGAAAAAATAAAACCCCATCTTCCCGTAAAAATTGTTTTAACAACTCCAGCCGGGGGTACATTATCGAAAGCCATAATGTATGTTCCATGTTGTCGTCATAATGTTCAAATGCCGAGCCGGTATTATACGGTGGGTCAATGTAAATGCATTTTACCTGTCCGGCATAGAAAGGGAGTAAGGCTTTGAGGGCTTCAAGGTTGTCGCCCTGCACTATGAGATTGCCGCTGTCCGGATCGCCGTAACTGTATTTTTCATCCTCTGCCAGGAGGCGGTATTCTGTTTTGGAAGCGGCTTTGAGATCAGATTTTTTTGTAAGCCAGGATAGAGTTGGCAATTTATATATCCCTGAATTAGGAAATTATGATAATACCATATGTTTTAATATAATGTCTATATCATATTTTGCCAATTGATGATGACATCCTATTCTTAATATTATGGAGAAACCACCGTATTTACGTGAGATTCTTGCCCAAAATATCAAAAATGCCCGTATCTCATTGTGTATTACTCAGGAAAAGCTTGCGGAGTATGCTTCGATTTCTGTCCCATATATGCGGGATATTGAATACTGTAAATCCTGGGTGAGTGATGAAACCTTGGATAAGATCGCCAAGGCATTAAGTATGGAAGCTTACGAATTACTTATTCCTCAAAAACCGCATGAGGGAGGAAAATCCGATCAGAATAAAGCCGCTTTACGGAAAACAACAGAATTAATCATTGCAAAGAAAAAAGAATTAAGAAAAAAAGCGGGAGAAATGATGGATGAACTTATGCATGAAATTATACAGATACATGGCAAAGGTAAATGACGGGGGGATTCTTTTATCAGCGAGGTATAGAGGACAAAGCTTATTTCTTTTTTATGGCCATGACATAAGTCATTACATTATCACCATAAGGTGTTAATGTCCAATAAGCACCTGCGTCTTTGACACTGCGAGTTTTCTTGCTTTGAGTAATCAAACCAAGAGATCTCAATTGGATTTTAATTGTTTGAAAATCTGTATCAATTACTTTAAAACCGGATAATTCCTTTTTGGAGTAATTATCTTCATTTTTTTCTTTTTTCTGAAAAAGAGAAACGTAATTTGTTTCATATATAAGTCTATTTATTTGTATTTTCATCGTGCCTTCGTTTGCTTCATTTAGCAAAACAGGAGAAATGTACGAAAAAATTTTATTCCAGCTCAACACAGCAACAGCATCAGACGATAATTTTGCATCAGCATAACTTTTATCATTAATGTCTTTCCAATATTTAATCTCATAACTATAATTTATTTCAAATAAATCATCACCATGTGCTAAATTCTCTGAACCTGCAGGAGCTTTATTTGATACAGATTCGATTTGTCTTTCCAATTCACTTATACGATTTCGCTGTTTCAATATCTCCGAAGAAGAGTCCTCATCTGGGACTAAATCAGCGCGAACATAACCAATTGCAGGATGATTTTCTATGGCATAAAATAAACTAGAAACTGCTTTTAATTGTAATTCTTCGTGATTCTCCCAAAATTCTACTACTCGACCTTTTTTTGCTTTCTCTCGAAATGAATCCAGTTTTTTCCGCATTTCAGCATTTTCTTCTGATTTACCAAAAGGAATTGCATCTGGATTCTTATGTATTAAACAAATAATGTCTAATCCTTTATCTTTCGCATAATCATATTCTTTTTCGGTATAACTTATTCCATCTGAAGAAGTCGAACCATATCTACCGCCAATAATTAATAAATAATAATCGCTTTCATCTATTCTCTTTTTAATAAATTCCAATTGTTCTTCATCTACTGCAGGAAATAATTCCATTCCAGCAGGAATACAATTTACCTTCATTAATACACGCATTACATGATCACGCTCTTCTTTTAGATCATCATATGTTGAACTTAAAAAAACCTGATAACGTTTTTTCATTATTTATCCTCTTTTTCTGGTTCTCAAAGTATTCCTTTAGTTTTTCAATTTTATCTAACAATAATATCTATTATTAGAGACAGATCATTATCATTAAGCGGCATATATTATTTCCCGTGTTGACAGTATTTTATTTTTCCTTATTGGATTTTTCAAAGATTCCTTTTCAACAACATCGACTTCCCTGTTTAGTGTCATGGAAAATTCTTTTTCCAATTCCATTATATCAAATAAATTTATTTTTGAATTTTGATCAAATGATACAAGAATATCCACATCGCTTTTTTGAGTGAAATCATCACGAATTGATGAGCCAAATACTGATAATTCAATAATTTGATATTTTTTGCATACACTAACTATGTCATCAATCCTAAAAAAAATACCGTTTTTTCGTAATTTTTCCATTGCTTCCATAAAAATCCTCTATAAAAAGTATTGCCGTATAATTGTGTTTTACACAATATCCCTGCACAACCTACCCATTTACCCACTCATACCTCACCTTAAGCCCATTACCCCAGTTCCTGGGCATTTTTTTGTCATGTTGCAATCTGCCCACAACAATACCGGGTGCAATACCAATACTTACCGCGAATTTTTCTACCTGGGCCAATGTTGGGCTAAAAACAGATGCAAGAAAATTTTCCAGTTGTTCCGGCGGTACTAGAATATCACAGGCAAAAGCATTTGCTTCAATTTCATTTTTATTTTCCAGACCTTTTCCTTCAATATAAAGCTCCCTGTTAGGGTGCTTAATTATATGGCAAGCTTCGTGGAAAACAGTAAACCACAGTTGGTCATTACTTTTACCATATAAACTTAACTGCATGATGTATTTGTCATTAAGCTGGCGTGTTGCTCCATAAATACCAAGCCTGGGAAGCGCGGGGATAAAAACAATAGCTATTCCGGAAGCTGCGCAAATTGATGTTAGTTTCGGAACAAACACCTTTGGATCTTCTACGGTAAGCTTGCGAATTTCCGAAAGGCTGTTTTGGAAATTCTTTTTATCAATCTGAGCGCAGCGTAGTTGATGCGCTTCAATCTCGCCTCTACGCAGCCATGCTGAAATTATTGCAGAATCTTTTTGAGAACTTTCTGTTTTGCGAAAAGCAGCCTGTAATTCGCGAACCCAAACTGTTTCCCATTGCTGCGGAGAAGCTACAGCAAAAAATCTCAGGAGTGCGTCAATTTGCTGAACCTTACCTTTACACTTTTCTATCCAGCCGAATTCTGTCATTTTGTTCACAGGGAAAAGATCGCGCCAATGCAGGAATTCTTCTAATCGTAATTTATCGGCAAGCCGCGTTTTATCTTCCTGATACTGACGCTCAAGGTTACTCCAAAAATGTGCAGGGCGACCCAAAGTACGTTCAAATTTTAAAGCTGTTTCCGCTGTAATGGCGGATTTTGCTTTGACTATTTCGTTTATCGTCTTTTTTGACAACCCTGTCCGATCCGCAAGAGATGCCTGCGTAAGCCCTGCATTTTCAAGATAATCCTCCAAAACTTCGCCTGGAGTGACCATATAATCGGGAACATATTCATTAACTGTCTGAATCTTATTCATGGGTATCCTCAATTCCTAAAATTGTAATAGCCGTTACCTGTTTCCAGTCAAGTCCGCCATCTAGCATTTGCGGAATCGGCTTGTGATTGGGAACAAAAATGAGCCGGTACGGATGATCCAAATCAACTGATATCTGCCCTTTACGTTCCCCTGTCAATTCATGGCACCGACCAGGGCCGGTTTTAGGAGGCCAAAAGTCATTCAGACATGAAGCCGCCATGAATTCGGTTAGCCTAATGCGAATTTTCTTGGCCCTAAGGCTTCCATGGACTTTCTCAAGCATTTTCCCTTCGTTAAACTCTTTTTTCAACTTCGTACTCTTAAAAGATATATCCAAACCTGCCTCGTTGTCAAATTATATTAACCCAAAGGGTTAATAATAATCAAGTACTAATATCGACAAAGTTGATATAAAAATAAAGTCTTGGAATAGGCTTAGTTATATATTGCACTTCTTGTAAATTCCCAAAACCTGTAAAATCTTCTATACTACTCTCATGTCAAAGATAACAATGAAAACACCCCTCGTCGAAATTGACGGGGACGAGATGACCCGCGTACTTTGGGAATTGGTAAAGGAAAAACTCCTCCTTCCCTTTATTGATCTAAAGACCGAATACTACGATTTGGGACTTTTAAACAGAGATGACACGGACGATAAAGTCAGCGCCGAATCGGCACATGCCATATTGCGGCTGGGGGTTGGCGTTAAATGCGCAACCATTACCAGTAATTCCGCCCGTCAGGAAGAGTACGGTCTAAAACATCTTCATCCCAGTCCAAATGCAACAATAAGGGCAATACTGGATGGTACGGTATTTCGTAAACCAATTACTGTTTCATGCATCAATCCCTCGGTAAGTACCTGGAAAGCGCCCATTGTTATTGGCCGTCATGCCTACGGTGATGTTTATAAAGCTGCCGAAATGGCAGTAGATGGTCCGGGCAAGGCAGAACTTGTGTATACCGGGGAAAACGGAAAAGAACAGCGTATGACTGTAGCGGAATTTAAAGGCGCCGGAATTGTTCAGGGCATGCATAATTACGACAGTTCCATCAGAAGTTTTGCCCGCGCCTGTTTTCTTTATGCCCTGGAAGAAAAACTCCCCATTTGGTTTGCCTCCAAGGATACCATATCCAAAATTTATGACGGCCGTTTTAAGGCGATTTTTGGGGAAGTGTACGAAACGGAGTTTAAAGAAAAATGCACCACAGCGGGAATAAGCTATTTTTATACCTTAATCGACGATGCCGTAGCCAGGGTGGTTAAGGGCGAAGGCGGTTTTCTCTGGGCCTGTAAAAACTACGACGGCGATGTAATGAGCGATATGATCGCCAGCGCCTCAGGAAGCCTGGCTATGATGACCAGTGTACTGGTTTCCCCTTCCGGGGTATTTGAATACGAAGCCGCCCATGGCACGGTTCAGCAGCACTACTACCGCTGGAAAAAAGGCGAGAAAACCAGCACTAACCCTGTTGCACTGATCTTTGCCTGGACCGGAGCGCTGGCAAAGCGGGCGGAACTGGATAATACGCCGGAACTGGCGGATTTTGCCAAAAAACTCGAAACCGCCGTGTTGCATACCATCGAAGAAGGGGAAATGACAAGCGACCTGGCAAAACTGGCAAATCCTGTGCCTGTAACAACGCTGAACTCCTGGGAGTTTATTGAAGCTGTGAGACGTAGAATACAAGTATTGCAAGAAACCGGACTTTAGTCTTATAATGAAAGAAATCCAATAAATCTCGAGGAACAAAATGGCAGATAAAAACATTGTTATGATCGACGGTAATACCGCTGCGGCTTATGTGGCTCATGCGTTAAGCGAAGTAATCGCAATTTATCCGATTACCCCTTCAAGCCCCATGGGGGAGGTTTCAGACGAATTTTCTGCCCATGGCAGAAAAAACCTTTGGGGAACCATTCCAGAAGTGGTGGAAATGCAGTCCGAGGCAGGAGCTGCCGGGGCCGTTCACGGCGCCCTAACCACCGGCGCCCTTTCTACAACCTTTACCGCTTCCCAGGGTCTGCTTCTTATGATTCCAAATATGTATAAAATAGCCGGAGAGCTCACCTCTACGGTGTTTCATATTGCCGCACGGGCGCTGGCTACTTCCAGCCTTTCAATTTTCGGCGATCACCAGGATGTAATGGCATGCCGCCAAACCGGCTGGGCAATGATAGCTTCCAATAGCGTTCAGGAAGTAATGGACATGGCGGTAATTGCCCATGCTTCGACGCTTCGCTCCCGGGTTCCATTCCTCCATTTCTTTGATGGTTTCAGGACCAGTCACGAGCTTCAGAAAATCGAAGAAACATCATACGAAGTAATGAAGCAAATGATAGAAGACAAATTGGTACAGGAACACAGGGCTCGCGGCCTGACCCCGGAAAATCCCAGTATTAGGGGTACAGCTCAAAATCCCGACACCTATTTCCAGGGCCGGGAAGGGGTTAACAAGTATTACGATGCTGTTTCTGCCATTGTTCAGGCGGAAATGGACAAATATGCAAAACTTACCGGACGGGCTTACCATATTTTTGATTATTTCGGCGCCAAGGATGCAGAAAAAGTGATCATCATTATGGGTTCTGGCGCGGATACCTGCGAAGAAACAGTGGAATACATGGTTGGCAAGGGAGAAAAAGTCGGCCTTCTTAAAGTACGGCTGTACCGGCCTTTTGATGCAATGGCATTTGTAAAAGCCCTGCCTTCCACAGTTAAATCCATTGCTGTTCTTGACAGAACCAAAGATCCCGGAGCACTGGGTGAGCCTCTCTACGAAGATGTTCGTACGGCTATTGGCGAAACCATGGCTGCAGGCAAGGCTCCGTTCTCTGCCTATCCAATGGTGTTAGGCGGCCGTTACGGCCTGGGTTCCAAGGAATTTACCCCTGCTATGGTAAAATCCGTTTTTGATAACCTTTCCGGTAAAAAAATTGAACGCTTTATCGTAGGTGTTAAAGATGATATTCAGGGGAAGAGTCTTGAATGGGACGAGCACTTTGTTATTGACGAAGAAGGAATGAGCGAAGCAATGTTCTACGGTCTTGGATCGGATGGTACGGTTGGGGCCAACAAAAACTCCATTAAAATTATTGGAGATGCCAAACCGGAACTTAGTGCACAGGCTTATTTTTCCTATGACTCGAAGAAATCCGGCGGTTTTACCGTATCCCATCTGCGTTTCGGCAAAAATGTGATACGCCGTCCTTATCTGATTACCAAGGCGGATTTCCTTGCATGTCATAAATTTTCCTATATGGAAATGTACGACATGCTGGCCAACATCAAGGACGGAGGCACCTTCCTCCTTAACAGTCCCTTTAAAGCAGCCGATGTCTGGAAGGAACTTCCTGTTGAAGTGCAGAAACGGATTATCGACAAAAAAGTTAAATTCTACGTGATTGATGCTGCGGAGATTGCGCGGAATACCGGTATGGGTAACAGGATCAATACCGTTATGCAGGCCGCTTATTTTAAAATTTCCGGCGTACTGCCCGAAGCCGAAGCAGTTAAGCACATGAAAGAACATATTGAATCATCCTACGGAAAGAAGGGCGCCGACATTGTAGAAAAGAACAATAAAACCGTGGATGCTTCTTTGAATGCTGTGGAAGAAGTAAAATACCCCGCTTCAACCGAAGGGAATATCCGCATGAAAAAGCCCTTTGTTACTGCCAAGGATAACTGGATACGTGATGTGTTGGGCGGTATATCAGTTCAGGAAGGGGATAAGCTGACGGTAAGCCAAATTCCTGCAGACGGTACTTTCCCGACTGCCACAACACAATATGAAAAGCGTTCTGTTGCGGAACGGGTACCCATGTGGGATCCGGCAGTGTGTATACAGTGCGGACGCTGTGCTGCCGTTTGTTCTCATTCTTGCATCAGGATGAAGAACCTTTCCAACGACGAAGCCGCCAAAGCCCCCAAGGGTTTAAAGAGTACCGACATTAAACCCAAGCCAGTAGACAATAAAAAAGTTACACTGGTTATTTCTGCCGAAGACTGTATGGACTGCGGGCTGTGTATTACCAACTGTCCAGTGTCAAAAGATGCCTCCAAACCCTGTGCCCTTTCCTGGAAATCTTATGCGGATGATCCGGTCTATCATGCAGAACAAGCCGAAGCCTGGGAATACTTCCTTAAGCTTCCCGAAACTCCGGCTTCGGAAATCAACCTGGGTACCGTTAAAGGTCTGGCTTTTAAACGGCCGCTCTTTGAATTCTCCGGAGCATGCGGCGGATGCGGTGAAACTCCTTATATTAAGCTGATGTCTCAGCTTTTTGGTGACCGGGCAATTATTGCCAACGCAACCGGCTGTTCTTCAATTTACGGCGGTAACCTTCCCACTACTCCGTATTGCCAAAATGCCGCTGGCCGCGGGCCGGTATGGTCCAACAGCCTCTTTGAAGATGCCGCTGAATTTGGCATGGGCTTCCGCCTTACCAGTGATAAATTGGCCGTTCATGCACGAGAAGTTGCCGAGCTGGTAAAAAAAGCCGGAATCGCTGCGGGTGTTATCGACAAGATTCTTGCAAATACCCAGGCTGACGATGCAGCTATTGATGAACAACGAAAAAACGTGGATGAGCTTAAGGCAGCTTTAAAAGGCAACAGCAATGCAGATGCACAAATGCTTCTTTCGCTGGCCGATCACTTTATTAAACGGTCGGTTTGGATATTCGGCGGTGACGGCTGGGGTTATGACATTGGGTACGGAGGCCTGGATCATGTTATTGCATCGGGCAGGAATATCAACATTCTTTGTATGGATACCGAAGTGTATTCCAATACCGGCGGTCAGATGAGTAAGGCCACTCCTGTTGGAGCCATTGCCAAGTTTGCTGCTGCAGGCAAGGAAATTACCAAGAAAGATCTGGGCGCCATGGGAATGAGTTATGGTTATGTCTATGTGGCAAAGATTTCCATGGGAGCGGATATCAACCAGACCATTAAGGCATTCCGTGAAGCGGAAAGTTACGACGGACCGTCGATGATAATTGCCTATAGTCATTGTATTAACCATGGCATTGACATGAGCAAGGGACTTGATCAGGGCAAAGCAGTGGTCAGCTGCGGTCTCTGGCCAATGTTCAGGTATGATCCCAGGCTTAAAAACGAAGGAAAGAATCCATTCCAGCTGGATTCCAAAGAGCCCTCAACAAGCCTGGAAGATTTTATGTATAAAGAAGTTCGCTTTAAGAGCCTTAAAGCAACCAGCCCGGACAGGGCAGATGCACTTTTGGCAAAAGCGAAAATACAGGCAGAACGGGTATACAAGGAATATAAATACCTTGCCGATCGGCCATTTTAAAAATTACAATATCGTCAGAAACCGGACTTCACCGGTTTCTGACGGTAAAATTGACAATTCTGAATGCCAATGTAAATATTACTGCATTGGGAATAATTCTATTGTAGAATTGCGGGGTACAAAATGGGCAAGAAAAAACAAAAAGCTATACTGGCAATAGATGATAATGCGACTCAGCTTAAGATTTTTGAAAAATTCCTCAGTTCCAGTTATGAACTTGCCCTGGTTAAATCTGCGTACGAAGCAATGGGATTACTGCAAGCAAGGAATTTTGATCTTATTTTGTTGGATATTGAAATGCCCGATGTTTCGGGGTTTGAATTTCTCCATGAAATAAGAAAAATCCCTCAATATATGTCAAAGCCGGTAATAATCGTTACAAGTCACTCGGAACCGGATATTTTAAGTCATGCTAAACATTCCAGCACTTCCGGTGTATTGACCAAACCGGTTAATTCAAAACAATTATTCAAGGCCATAGAATTGGCATTTTCCGGGCCGGCGGTGGATCCTTTCCATCTGTAATTTTTTTTAAAATTCCCTGAGCTTGTTCCAAAACTCGGTTAGTTTCGGAACAAGCTCCCCTTTTTCTGGATTTTTTAAAATAAAGTAGTATATACTGTTTATATGTATCTTACTCGATCTTCGGAAATAAGGCGTATTGGGTTTGTTTCCACTCGCTTTCAGGGAACCGACGGGGTTTCTCTGGAAACAGAAAAATGGCGGCAAGTTCTTGAAAACATGGGTTACGATTGTTTCTTTTTTTCAGGTCTTTCTGACTGGGATCCTGAAAAATCAATGGTCGTGGAGCAGGCTTTTTTTGGGCATCCGCTTATCCTGGATATTCAGGATCGTTGTTTTGGCGTTACTGTCCGGGGCGAAGGGTTGTCCGGGGAAATCCAGGCGATTCGGTTTCGATTAAAACGGGCACTTTACGACTTTACGGAAAAATTCGGCATAGATCTTTTAATTGCAGAAAATGCTCTTACCATTCCCATGAATATTCCTTTTGGCCTTGCCATTACCGAATTTATCGCTGAAACAGGGATACCCGCTATAGCACATCACCATGACTTTGCATGGGAACGGCAGCGTTTTTCCGTTAACTGTGTTGCGGATTATCTTTCCGTGGCTTTCCCTCCGCGGCCGCATTCCATCAATCATGTTGTTATTAATTCCGAAGCCCGGCAGCAGCTTTCGTATCGCTGCGGTCTTTCTTCGATTATCATTCCCAATGTGTTCGATTTTGATACAGCTCCTCCTGTAATAGATGATTATGGGCGGTCTATGCGGGAAGAGTTGGGAATTGGGGACGATCTGCTCCTCCTCCAGCCGACACGAATGGTTGCACGCAAGGGTATAGAACATGCCATTGAATTAGCTTCCCGTCTTAAATCAAAAAAAGCTCACCTTCTGATAAGCCACCAGGAACGTGACGAAGGATCAGAGTATTACCAGAGAACCATGGATTATGCCGATCTGTTGGGCGTTGATTTGATTATACGGCCTGATCTTATTGGAGTGGCACGCGGCGAGACTCCCGATGGAAAAAAGAAATTTAGCCTTTGGGATTGTTACCTGAATGCAGACTTTGTTACCTATCCGTCTACCTATGAGGGGTTTGGCAATGCTTTTCTGGAAGCATTGTGGTTTAAGAAACCAATCCTGGTAAACAGGTATTCTATTTTTCAGCAGGATATTGAGCCTCTGGAATTTGATGTTGTAGTAATGGATACGTACATTACTCCGGAAACAGTGAATACGGTTAATGCGATACTTGAAAATCCCGATGCAGCAGAAGTAATGACAGAAAGAAATTTTGAATTGGGAAAAAGGTTTTTTTCATTTACATTGTTGGAACAACGGCTTAAGCAGGTTTTAATGAATTTTGGTCAGCTTTAACAAGGAGTTTGTATGATAAAATTTATTACGGCCCATTCCAGTGAAACAGATGATGTAGAAGCTGCAGTTTCGGAAATTCTTTCTCAATTGGATCCAGGCAGTTTATTAAAATTTTCAGCAGGGATAATGTACTACCATGCTGATTATGCAAAAACAGGGATAACAAAGCGGATATGCGACAGTCTGCCTTTTCCAATAATCGGAAGTACCACTTCCAGTTCAGCTGTCCGAGGATCGGGTGAAGGTGCAATCCTGACCATTAACGTATTTACCAGCGACACCATAGCTTTTAACGCAGGGATATGCGATCCGGTTACCGATGAACCTTTTATGCCAATGGAAAAACTCTACAATCAATTGCTGAATGAAAAGCCGCCAGCCATGGGTAAAAAGCCAGCCATGTTTTTTGTTATTGCGCCGGACTTTTATGATATTACCGGCGACGACTACCTGGCTGCATTAACCGGATTAAGCGGCGGTGTTCCTGTTTTCGGCTCTGCTGCCTTTACCCATACATCGGAGTTCCGGGATATTAAAACATTTTTTAACGGAGCTGAATATGACTCTTCAATGGCAGTTCTTGCTTTTTGGGGAAACCTGGAGCCGAAGTTTTTTAGAACTGCCATTCCGGAAGCTCAGGTTATTAATCAAAGAGCGGTAATTACCGATTCGTACCGGAACAGAATAAGAAAGATTAATGGGATTCCTGTTTTGGAATACTTTGAATCGGTTGGTCTTGTAAAGAACGGGAGTTTGGAAGGAATTGATGCTTTTCCTTTAATTTTGCATGTACAAGACGGTTCCCGATTAATTCGTACCATTCATGGTCTGGAGAATGGCGAGATTTTATGTAGCGGTATGGTTCCTTCTCATCTTCCTGTAGAAATCTCTTCTTGTGACAGGGGTTTTATAACTGAATCTGCCCGAAAAACAGTTGATGAATGCAAAAAATGGCTTGAATCGCAGAACAACACCGGTTCACATGCCGCTCTGGTTGTTTCATGTATTGCCCGGAGGTGGATTTTAGGAACCGATGTTTTTGCAGAAATAAATAAAATAGATTCCGGTTTAAAGGAATTGCCGTACCATTTTGTTTATTCCCGGGGTGAATACTGTCCTGCTCATGTCCAGGACAACAGAACCGTTAATTATTTTTTTAACTTTACCATGGGTATATGTATTATCTAGCATATTTTCGGTGTAATTAAATGAGTGAGAAAGATAATACTGCAGCATTGGAATTAAAAATCAAAAAACTTGAGCGGGAGCTCAAAAATCTGACCGATTCAATGAAACTTTCTGAAAGAGTGTCTCAGGCAAAACTTCGTTTTATGTCGGTTTTACGGGAAGAAAAATCAAAACAGGAAAGATTTCTTCATATGCTTCTGGAAAACAATATTGATATTATGCTCCTTCTGGACAAAGATTTACGTATTGCATATTGCACCAAGGCTTTCCTGGCCCTCTTTAATATTCCGCATTTTGACATGATAAAAGACAGGGATTTTATTGGCATGGCAGAACAATATCTTGGAGAAAAATATGCCTATAAATTCAAAAACTTTCTAATGGAACATAAAGATGATTCGGTACAAAATGAGATAGAATTTATTTACAAATTTCCGGAAAGCAGAAAAAAAAGAAGTTTTTATATTACCATGACTCCCATGTTTGAAGACAAAGAAATATGCGGTTATTTAATATTAAGCCATGAAACTTCAGAACTTGTTCATGCCAAGGAACAGGCGGAAAAAGCCAATACAGCTAAAAGTGCCTTTCTTGCAACAATGAGCCATGAGATCCGTACTCCTATGAATGCTGTTATCGGAATGAGCGAACTGGCTCTGCGGGAAACGGATAACCCGCTTGTTCAGGAATATCTTTCGGACATTAAACAAGCGGGGCAGAATCTTATTTCTTTGGTAAATGATATTCTAGATTTTTCCAGGATTGAATCCGGTAATCTTCAAATAGTGGAATTGTCCTATGAATTCTCTTCATTGGTAAATGATGTTTTCAGTATTATGAGAATTCACCTGAATCACAGACCCATACAATTTCTGGCAGAAATTGATTCCCGCATACCACGCTTGCTTTTGGGCGATGCCGGCAGGGTGCGTCAAATTCTGTTTAATCTTTTAAATAATGCCGTTAAATATACCAGAAAAGGTTTTGTAAAAGTTTGTATTGAATGTAAAGAAGATGACAAAGGTCAACGTCTGATAATAGAGGTTAGTGACAGCGGTATTGGGATAAAAAAAGAAGATATCGGCAAGTTGTTTAGTACTTTTGTCCGGCTTGATGAAGATAAGAATACCGGAATTGAAGGGACAGGACTTGGACTTTCAATTACACGCAGTCTTTGTAAGGCAATGGGCGGGGATATTAGCGTAAAAAGCGAATACAGGAAAGGTTCGGTATTCACTGCAGAGATAATTCAAAAAACTATAGATCCCAGGCCAATGACGGAACTTGAAAGATATAAAAACAGAAAAACACTTTTTTACTGTCAGGATCCTATGCTTACTTCTTCTTTTGGCTGGACCCTGGATAATTTGGGAATTCCCTTTTTAGCGGCTGAAAACAAGGCTGATCTGATACAAAGGCTGAATTCGGGTCTTTGGAACTATGTGTTTTTCCCCGTTGACTGTACTATATTGGTAAAAGATTGCATTGACAGGTCGAACCTTAAAACAATTCCGATTTTACTGGGATCTACCTTGCCCGGCGATAACAAGTCCTGGGATGGCCTTGTCGTTTCATTTCCTTACTATACTGTTTCTGTAGCAAATGCTTTTGAAGGAAGGAAAGATGTAAACCGTTGGACCGGTAAGGCTAATTTTATATGCCCGGATTTTAAAGTACTTATTATAGATGATTTGGATATAAACCTTAAAATAGCTCTTGGATTGCTTTCTCCCTACAAGATGCAAATAACAACCTGTAAGAGCTCGGTTAAAGCACTTGAAATAATTAAAGAAAATGATTTTGACTTAATCTTCCTGGATCAGATGATGCCTGGAATGGACGGTGATGAGTTGGTCAAAGCCATACGATCATTAAAAGACCGGAAGTCCCAAAACATTTCGATTGCTGCCATGACTGCAAATACTGCTCCGGGAATACGGGAAGCATTTCTGGAAAAAGGCTATAATGATTATCTTTCAAAACCTCTGGAAATGTATCAGCTTAATGAGTTACTTGAACGCTGGGTTGGTAAAAACAAGCGTCACGACATTGAATCGCAGGATTACGCCGTTCTAGGTATCAAAGATCTTGATGAAAACAAGGGAATGGCGAGTTGTTTTAATTCTCAGGAAACATACCGAAAATTACTTTATCTGTACTGTAACGATTTGGATTATCGTCTGGATGTACTTCGTAATGCCATAAATGCAAAAGAAAAATTGACCAAAGAACGGAAATTAAACCTTTTGTACAACCTGCATATTCTAAAGAGTTCATGCGAAGCCGTGGGCGCCACTTCCTTTGCAAAAATTGCCTCTGATCTGGAAGCAAACACCACTGTGAACCAGAGAGATACAATGCATCTTTCCAGTTTTGTCGAAGAGCTTGGATCATTTAAGGAAACGATACTAAAAGCCCTCAAGACTGCATAATCCCGATTTATCTCCTGCGGCCTCTGGTTATAAAATAATAATGGAATCCGGCATAACTTCGCGTAACTTTTGTCAAACCTGTCTGGTTTTTAGAGAGCTTTGGCTTCATTCCAGAATTGATCCATTAATTCCAGGTTTGCTGAAACCATGGGTTTTTCGTATTCCTTCATCTTTTTTTCTACATAACCAAAACGTTTAATGAATTTTGCATTTGTCCTGTGAAGCGCCAGCGATGGCTCAATTTTCAGGAAACGGCAAAGATTAACCGCAGAAAAAAGGAGGTCGCCAAGTTCTTCTTCCAATGCAGAATTTCCGGTATTTACCGGTTCCGGTACTTTTTGTTCAGGTGTTGCCGATTGTGATACTGCCACTGTCACTGCCGCTACTGCTTCTGTTTCCGCCAATTCTTCCCGTAATTTGTCCATTACCCCTTTAATGTCAGGCCAGTCAAAACCTTGTTTGGCCGCCTTTTTCTGTAACTGAAATGCCCGATCCAGGGGCGGCAAAGCTCCGGAAACTTCGTCCAGAATTGAGTTTTTTGGCCGCCGGCCTTCCTGTTCTACTTTAATTCGAGCCCAATTATCCAGGACATTTTCGGAATTAAGAGAACCTTTTTCGTTTTCCTTCCGGAGCTCTCCGAATACATGAGGGTGCCGGCGGATCAATTTTTCGGAAACATCGTTTAAAACATCGGAAACGGTAAATGTACTTTCCTGCTGGTACATATAGGAAATCATTGTAACCAAAAGAAAGATGTCCCCCAGTTCCTCACGGATATGAACCGGATTTTCTTCGTCTATCGCTTCAATACATTCGTAGGTTTCTTCTATCAGGCTGCCTCTGAGAGTTTTTGGGCTTTGTTCCCTGTCCCAGGGACAACCGTCCTCACCCCGGAGTTTTTCTACAATGTCGTAAAGCCGTTTAAACGATTCTTCCGCAGGGGAGCCGCTTGAATTTTCGTACATACTAACATTGTATTGTAATTTTATTGTATTATGCTAGAATAAAGCTATGGATCAAAGCGATGCCGGCAAAAAGATATTCATACTTTATCCTCATAGTGTTATTAAGGAAGAACTCATGGATCTCCTTATTATGGCCGGGTTTGAATCCTATACACTCCGTGATCACAAACGTGCTTTAAAGCTGCTGGAAAAATTTCCCGACTCAATTATATTTATAAACATAGATGACGGCATGGGCGAAAAGGAATGGGAAGTATATATAAAGGGTATTATGGAAAACCCCAAAACCAAAGATTGCCGTGTTGGGATTCTTTCCTATAATACCGACAAAGCTCTTATGCAAAAATATTTAATGGAAATAGCCGTACCTTGCGGATATATTCAACTTAAGCTTGGCGTCAGAGAAAGTACCAAGATTATGATTTATGCCCTGGAAGCCAACGAAGCCAGGGGGAAGCGTAAGTATATACGGGCTTTTTGTGCGGATGATATTAACGCTACAGTTAATGTAAAAGGTTCCGGCGGTATTTATTACGGCAAAATACTTGATATCAGCGCTGCCGGAATTGCCGCAAAATTCGATAAATTTGACGACCTGCCGCCAAATACAAAGATCAGGGAAATGCAACTTAAACTCCGCGGCGGGCTTATTCTGACCGACGCGGTTCTTATAGGCAGACGCAACGATAATGTGTGTATTTTTTTATTTGATGTTCCCAGGATGAGTCCGGATCATGCGCTTATTATTCATCGTTTTATTAAATATACAATACAGCACTACATGGATAATCTTGTAATCCGATGATTTCCCTGGCTGTTTTTCTGGGAAACCCCGGCGCCGAATATCTCCGCAACCGTCATAATGCAGGCCGGCTTTTGGCGGAAAAACTTCCTTTTTATAACAATCTTGTCTGGAAAAAAAAATTCAAAGGCCTTTTTGCATCTTTAAATACGGAAGGAACCGGAAAGTATTTCCTTATTCCCGAAACCTACATGAACCTTTCCGGTGTTTCGGTTAAGGCCGCCGCTTCGTTCCATTCTATATCACTCGCCGGCATTATTGCTGTCCATGACGAGCTGGAATTGCCTTTAGGATACTTTTCCTTGAAATTTGGCGGAGGGCTGGGCGGGCATAACGGACTTCGTTCAATGAAGGATACCCTGGGTACTGCTGATTTTTGGCGGCTTAGGGTTGGCATAGGCCGTCCGCCGGGACGCTTACCAGGAGAAGGCGGTCCTCCGGTAAAAGGCCTGCATGATGGCGGAGATGGTCGTATTGCACAATGGGTATTGTCGAATTTTAACGCGAGCGAAACAGAACTTGTTAATGCAGTTTTGGACGAAGGATCGTCTCTCCTTGTTCGGGCTCTGTCGGAAGAACCGGAAACACTGCTTCCGGATTATAAAAAGAAAAGAGTAATACTGTAACAGAATCTTTCTTTTGGCTATACTTGGTGTATGGCAGATAAGGCCAACGCCGCAAGCCGATTGGGAACTGAACCGGTTGGCAAGCTTTTACTGCAATTTTCTCTTCCCGCCATTACAGGAATGCTGGTAAATGCTCTGTACAATGTTGTTGATCGTATCTGGGTAGGCCGAGGAGTTAATGAACTAGCCCTGGGCGGGTTGTCTCTTGTTTTGCCCCTGATGACAATTACTATGGCTTTTTCCATGCTTTTTGGAATTGGATCGGCAAACCTGATTTCCATGCGTTTGGGACAACGGCGGAAAGAAGATGCAGAAAACGCCCTAAACCATTGTTTTTTCCTTCTTGTTATTTCTGCATTGGTCATTATGACTGTGGAGTTGATTTTTCTTGATCAAATTATTGCCTATTTGGGATCCGAAGTGGGAAGCGGTACTTTGGAATATGCCCGGCGTTATTACAGAATAATTCTTTACGGTCAGGCTTTTTTTATGCTGGGATTCGGTTTTTCCCATTGTACACGCGCTCAGGGTTTTCCCCTGATTACCATGATTGGCATGATATTGGGCGCCGGAATGAATATGATCCTGGACCCGTTGTTTATCATCATCTTCGGCTGGGGAGTGGAAGGGGCTGCCTGGGCAACAATCATTTCTCAGTTTCTTTCTGCCGTATGGATACTTTATTTTGTTAACAGCAAAAAAGCTATAGTTCGATTAAACCTTCGCGGCTTCCGCCCTTCATTTCGCATTGTGCTGGATATAATGAGTTTTGGCTGCTCGCAATTTCTTCTTCAATTTGCCATGTCTACGGTACAGTTTCTTGTAAATATGAGTCTTGGAAAGTACGGAGTGGCAACACTGGGCAAAGGAGGAGGAGACATAGCGCTTTCAGGACTTAACATAACCATGTCCATATCGATGCTTTTTTTTATGCCTGTCTTTGGAATAAACCAGGGCGCTCAGCCAATTCTTGGCTTTAACTATGGCGCCAAGAAATTCGACCGTGTGCGAAAAACCTTCCTTCTTGCAATTACCGGCGCCACAAGTATATGTCTTTTGGGATTTTCTCTGGCTCAATTGTTTTCAGGTTTTCTTATTCGGCTCTTTACTCCCGACGGAAGCCCAACCCTTTTATCTTTTGCTCCGGTTGCTTTAAGAGTAATTATGATAGCAATGCCGTTAAATGGCTTTACAATTGTCGCAACCAATTTTTTTGTGGTTACCGGCAGGCCTAAAATATCAATTTTTCTTTCCATGCTTCGCCAGGTTTTTGCGCTTATTCCCTGTCTTCTGATTTTTGGAAGAATCTGGGGATTGTGGGGTGTGGTAGCAGCTCCGCCTGTGGCTGACACTTTTGCCTTTATCACAACAGGGCTTATGATCCTTTTTGAAATGCGAAAGCTCAAAGCAGATCATGCAATGGGAAGTGTCTGCCAATGAAACGCTGCTGTTTCCTTCTTTTGTTTTTACTGTACTTTGTTTTTTTAAGCTTTGCCGTCGATAGATATGAAGAAGTACCGGGTTCAGGTTTGTTCATTGAAAGCGTACCTTCCGGTGCAAAAGTTTTTATTGATGGTGCTGAAAGAGGGCTTACACCGTACAGCAATTCTTCTTTAAACAGCGGTGAATACAATATTCGGATTAACAAGGAAGGATACAAAGATCGCCGTTTCAGGGTAGTAATTCGCAGGGGCAGCCGGGTTGAAATATCAGTTGATCTTGAGGAAACAAAAGGACAGTTGATGCTGAAACTCAGTAAAGATCCGGAATCCCCGCCTTTTCTCGAGTTTAATCCCCGGGTTTTTATTGATGGTTCCCGAATCCCTTTTCCGGCATCCTCCACCGAGCGAACAGATACAAGTATTGAGAGCGAAAGTTTGCCCGATTCTCCTCCGGATTATGTAACAACTCCTCTTTATGAACAAAATCTGAATCTGGCTGCTGGCTGGCATACGATTACTGTAGAAGCTTTTGGATGGGAAAAAATAAGTACAAGAATTCTTGTCGAAGAAGACAACGTTCAAAAACTTGATCTTGTCGTTAAGCCTTCTGTTTTTGTTATGACAAATACGACATTGCGGAAAAAACGCTTTAACCCCCGGAATTCAGGTATACTGGGCAATGCAGAAATTAATTTTACGGTAAGCGCTCCCGGCACAGGTCTTTTGGAAGTATTCGATGATAACGGAACATTGATCTATTCCAGGGCATTAAGTCCTTTTATTGCCCGGCAGCAACAAGCTTTATGGAATGGCAGGGACACCGGCAGTGGAATTGTTAATGATGGACATTATATCCTGAGAATCAGTGCCTGGCAAGATAACGAAACGGAAAAGCAAAGCACAGAACTTTCCGTACAGGTTGACAGCTCTATAACAATACGGCCGCTTGGTATCGCTTCTTCGGTGGCAGGGCTTTTTCTGGTTCCGTCCCCTGAAGCGCTTCCTGCTTTATCATATCAGATTGATGGATCACTTATTGCCGGTAAGCCTCTGCAACAGGGGGCCTGGGAAAGTTTACCTTTTGCGATTGGTTTCCGCTTTTCCTTTCTGGATAATCTGGAAACGACTATTGCCTTTAATGCAATACCGGTCTTTTCCGGTGATTACGATTTGGGAATAGGCGGTTCTCTGAAATGGGTTTTATTTCGGCCGCTAAATACAAAAACAGGGAGCACAAGTTTTTTTGATTCTTTTGGTATGGCAGCAGAGTTATCGTACGGATGGGCTACAACCGGTCCGTATACTGCCTTTGGAATGGGAACAGGGTTGGGCCTTCGGCTGCCCCTCATGTACAGAATTTTGCAGGGAACAGCCGATAAAGGCATATATTCTTTTAATGTACTTTTAAGCCCTCTTGTTCTTTGGGCTTCTGAGAAAGGCCATCCTGATACTTCGATCCCCCGTCCGGGAATAGAAGGAGGGGTGCTTTTTAACTATGGAAGCATTACCTCAGGTTTTTCGCTTCGCTGGGACTATGATACAGATGCACAGCGTTCCGGTCCTTTGGTATCGGCTTTGGAATTTAAGTTTTCTCCATCCAGTTTTGTACTTTCACTGAATAGCGGTTTTTGGGTGTTGCCGGATGCAAAAGATGTTGGTGTTTTTTTTGGTGTCGGACTGGGAATAATATATTGAATCTGAAAATCATGTAAAATGGCAAGAAAAATATTTTTATTATTGTTGATTTTCCGCATTGCATTTGTCTTTGCGTGTGATTTACCGGGACATTTTGATTTTGAAGTCTCAAATGATGAGAAGAAAGTATTGTACTCAGGATGTTATGATGCAATTAATAAAGGACCGCATATAATAATATATATTCTTACAAAAGATCGTATAGAAAGTGATTCTGTAAAACGGCCGTCTGCAAGATTTACCCAAAATAGAGATGGCGGCGTACTGCAGGATCTTTTGACAGAGAATGGCTATGATTTGCCTCATCATAACGATTATACCAATTCGGGATATGACAGAGGTCACATGGCGCCAAATGCAGATTTTAATGATACCCGCGAGAATGCTCTTGCCACCTTTTTTATTGCCAATATATGGCCGCAAACACCGGAAGTAAACAGGGTTACATGGCTGAAAACAGAAAATACAACCAGAGAATTGGCAATAGAATATTTTTTAATAAAGGTCGTAATTATTGTAGATGTATTCAGTGATAAAAAAGTTAACGATATTTCAGTTCCGCTGGTCTTTAAAAGAAGAGTGTATGATTTGCATACTGAAGAACTGATTTATGAAATTGATATATATCAGGAATAGAACCGTTTATTCTACTGATTAAGCACTTCTTCCCGGTCTGCCAGAACAACTTTTAACTTTACCGGTTTACCGTCGCGGATCACTTCAATATCAACCTGATCGCCCGGTTTGTTGTTTTCCAGCGATGAATAAAGGTCTGCCAATGTAGCTACCTTTATATCATTAACCATGACCAGTACATCACCGCCAAGGTATATGACACTGGAACCGTAACGTACCGGCTCGGAGCCCTGACGTATACCTGCTCTTTCGGCAAAACCGTTGCGCCTGATTCTCGAAATAAGTAATCCTTCGCTTACCGGAAGTTTTGCGTATTGAACAAGGGCCGGGAAAAGCTGTACCACGGTGGCGTCTATCCAGCCACGGCGGACTTTACCGCTTTCTATCAGTTCTGCCACAACCCGCTTGGCGGTATTCACCGGAACAGCAAAGCCTATACCTACCGAGCCGCCGGAAGGAGAATAAATCATAGTATTAATTCCAATCATACGGCCCTGGGAATCAAGCAAAGGACCGCCTGAATTTCCCGGATTTATGGAAGCATCGGTCTGAATCATGTTTCTGACTATGTTCTGCCGGGAAATCTGAATGGGGCGGCCCAGACCGGATACAATACCTACCGTCAGGGTTCGTTCCAGGGCAAAGGGATTACCGATTGCCAGTACTTTTTGACCTACCTTCAGGTTCGATGAATCACCGTATGGTATGGTTCTAAGATTGATTCCGGCTGGCGGAGTAAATTTAATGACCGCAAGATCATTCTCCGGATCAGAGCCAATTACGGTTCCTTCGTATTGTGAACCGTCATAAAGATTGATAAATACCTTGTAAGCTTTTTCAATTACATGGTAATTGGTAAGAATATAACCCTGGGCATCAATAATCGATCCCGAACCGGAACTGCCGCGCTGGGGTACCGGTTCCAGGAACCAGTTTATTCCCACTACTTCGGTGGTTATGTTTACTACAGCTTCGTTTAGTTGTTCATAAACGGTAATATTTTCCCGTTCATCCGGCGAATAGGGTTCCAGATCCGCAGCAGTATATGCAGAAGAACGGTTTATATAGCTTTGATTCGGCCCGGTATCTGAATAGCCGTTTTCATTCACATTAGTCAGGAAAGGCGGCAGAATTCTTCCGTTTTTTCCCAAAGAGAATATCCCCAGAGCCGACAGAATTGCCATAAGAACAGAAATAGAAACAGCCAAAATAAGCTGTCCGCGGCTGTAGAGTTTCATTTCCGGCCTCCCCCTATTCGCAAGTTGGTTTAATACCCCGCCCTTCAGGGCGGTTTTAATTTAATCATAAACTCGGTTATATGGGTGTTAAACCAGCATACAATCCATACCTATCAGAACCAACATACCCCGTCCTTCAGGGCGGGGTTGTTGATTACAGTATATTGGAATTCCATTAATTTTACCATAGGTTTTGACCATTTTATTTTACCGTGATACAATTAAGTATGGATTTGGCCCTGGTTTTTTCCCAATTAATCCGCATTGACGGCCTTGATATATGGGAAGGTCTTACTCATGTTGGCTGTAATCAGGAAGTGTATGCCGAAGCATTACGGAATTTTTGCAGGGATTTGGAAAGTAAATGTGCCATCCTGAAAGAATTCCTTCAAAAAGAAAACTGGAAAGATTACTCAGCTGCAGCTCATGCGATTAAAGGCGGATTGGCAGGAATAGGTGCATGGGAACTATCACAGAAAACCAGAGAACTGGAAGATGCAGCGCGGGATGAAGATTACGAATTTTGTATAAATAAATCGGATGAAGTACTGAAAAGATTGGAGCAATTTACCGGCGTACTAAAGTCCACCGCTCTTTTTACAGGTGAAACAACAGAAAAGGAACAGGTTTCAATTGATTATCTGGAGAAGAAGCTTGGTGAACTGTATTTCTTTTGTTCTTCCGGAAGCAGCGTCGAAGCAGACATGTTGGCCAGAGAATTAAGAACAAAAACCTGCGGCGGAGAAACCGGCAATATTGTCGATGCAATCTGTACTTATGTGGAAAACCTTGACTATCACCTGGTAATACAGATACTTGCAAAGCAACCCTATATCAAAACCAAACAAACAGCCGGACAGTAGTTCCTCTTAACAACAGAAATTTTTTGTGGTATACTGAACATGATATGAATAAGACTTTTCACCTGTGTTTTTTGTCTGTGGCAATAATTGGAATTCTCTGCACATGCGCAAGTTTTGAAAAAAAACCGGTCTCCGATACTTATTATGTCAGGGCAGATGGTAACGACCGTAATCATGGCCTTTCGGAAGATAAACCTTTTCGTTCGCTTTTTAAAGCTGTTGTTATGGCCAATACCGGTTCAATTAAAATGATCACTGTTATCGGAAAACTTGATGTAACCAGTGAACAGTCTTCAAACAGAGAAAGAGTTTTTCTTATACAGGGAATGGGGAAAACCCCCATTCTGATTCAGGGAAAAGGTTCTGACACCAATCCTCCTGTACTTTCCGCAGAAGGAAGCGGTAGGCGTGTTATGTTAATAAAAGGAGATATTTCAATTCGTTTTGAGAACATCGAAATATCCGGGGGAGTTAGTTCTGACGAAGGAGGCGGGATTGGAATTGGACCGGGTTCTTCGGTAATACTTGGCAAGGGCGCGTTAATTCGTAATAACCAGGCCGGTAGTCTCGGCGGAGGCATAATTATTGCCCCGGGCGGATCCCTTTATATAGATGGAGGAAAGATATTCGATAATCGTTCTGCAGTAATTGGAGGCGGTATTGCGGTACTGGGTGCAAATAGTGTACTGGTTATTAAGGATGGGGAAATAAGCAATAATCGAGCCCAGGGTGGCGGCGGTATAGCGGTTTTTCAGGAAAGCAGCTTTACATTTTCAGGCGGGGCTATTCTTGATAATATCGCTGATGTTGCGGGCGGTGGAATAATAATAAATCAGGCAGGCTCATTTACTATGGAAGGGGGCGTAATACGGGGTAACCGGACTTCCGGTTCCGGGGGAGGTATTGCACTGCTGGAGCGTAGTACCTTTGTTCTGGAAGATGGTGAAATCCAGGGAAACCGTGCAGCGGAAAATGGAGGCGGTATTGCTACAGATAACACCGGAGCTATTACTGTCAAGGGCGGTTTTATTTCCGCAAACAGAGCGGCAGTCCGGGGCGGAGGAATCTTTACTGCCGGTCCTTTTGTAAAATCTGCGGGAAAAATCTACGGCAGTGATATGGCCGAAGATGCCGCAAATATTGCACCCTCAGGGGCTGCAATATTTGTTTATCAGAACAATGGATCCTATAAAACCCGTGAAACCAGTGTCGGTGACGGCCTTATTCTGGATGCCGTTGCAGATGATGGGTGGGTTATTGTAGAAAATGAAGATCAATTCGAAACTTCACTTTATTAAAACTTCTAATTGATCATTTTTCTCCAAGCAGTGTCTTTATTTCCTGTATTTCGCGTATTAGTTCGGAACGTGGTTTTTTACGCAGTCGATCAGGAAGCATTTCTTTTGATGTACATTCTACAACCGCCACCAAATTTTGTAATTCTATTTCATGAGGATAAGCTGCCGGGATAAAGTCCGACATAGCCTCTTCCATATCGTCTTTGCGAATATACACGCGGTCATTCATATTGGCCAGCATCTTGGCTCTGACAAGCAGAGCTTCAAGATCAGCTCCGGAATATTCATGTTTAAATTTTTTAAAGAGTTCCGAGATGGGAAAATCCCTGATATCCAGTTTGTTTTTTTCTACCAAGGTGTTATATAGATCTTCTCGTTCTTCATCACTTTCAGGATAAAAGAGAGCCAGGTGTTCCTCGGCACGACCCTGGCGTTTTAAGTCTATGGGAACCAGATCCGGCCGGCAGGTAATAAGAAACCAGATAATCCGGCCGCGGTATTCGGTGTTTCCCATAAAAGAGGCAATCTGGGCAAAAACCCTGTTGCTGGTGCCCGAATCACCTTCCTGATCACGATTTCCCAAAAAAGCATCAGCTTCATCTATCATTACCGCCACCGGCGCCATGGACTTTAGTATATTGAGTATACGTTCCAAATTTGATTCGGTATCTCCCTGCCACTTTGAACGGAAGTTGCGGAACTTAACCATGGGTATTCCGATTTCACCGGCAAAAGCGCTGACCATAAAACTCTTTCCTGTTCCAACAGGACCGGCTATTAGATATCCCATGGGAAGCGCATCCAGATGGTTTTTTTTAATCATCTTTGCGGCATATTTAAAACGCTTTTTTACAAAAGCATGGCCCGATACATTGGAAAGGTTATATTCGGTATCTATAAATTCCAGAAGCCCGGTTGCTTCGTTTTCGATAATTTCTTTTTTCTTATGCCGCAGGTAATCCAGGGTAAGAACTTTTGCAGTTTCATGATTTTCCTGGATTAACCGGTTCAGGTTCATTAAGTTAAGACCATTGGTAATACCTGCAACCTGATCAGTATTAATCCCTCGATCCAATATAAGTTTTCCTTCTTTTTCTTTTGAATTGAGAAAACTTTTCCGAACCTTTTCGTTGGGAAAAGGAACACTGACCTTTACCGTTGCAGGAGAACCGACCAGGCGGGGAGAAATATCCGCAAGGTTTTCCGTTAAAAGGATAATGGAAATATCCCCCTGGGTAAAAAGAGGGTTTACCGCCCAGCGATTCAATGTTACAAGACAAAAGCGGTCTTCCTCGCTGTAACGGCCAAGGTCTCCGGGCGGAATAATGGTTTCGGCATAATCAATAATAAATACCATTCGGAAACGTTCCCGCTTGTCTCTGGGTATACGGGCAAGAAAATATTTTTCCAGATAAAAAAAACTCTCTTCCGGTTTGATAGACATAAAATCGGAGTGGTCTTCCACATCGGGAAATAACCTGCTCATAATTTTCTGGTATTCAATGGCCATTTCTTCGGTTAAAAAAACAACTCCGCTGGAACGATCGTAAAAAACAATTATGTTTTGATTTCCAAAGATCTGTTCTGAAATGTAATTCTGAATACGCGTAAAGTTAAATTCTCCCACAATGCTTTGGTGAGGGAGGTAATCGCGGATGTTTCCGTGGAGTATGTACAGGTTAGCGGTATTGGATCCGTATTTGTTGGCAAATTCCCGTGTCCAGTCCGGAAGCCTGTCTATAAATTCCTTGTTCTCGTCGTAATAAGCCATGCCTTTTTTATTTTCTGCCCTGAGAAAGGTGTCCCTGTAATGCTTTCAGGTATTCATTGTTGATCCTGGTTTCTGCCGCTCTTACGGCTATGTTTTGCGCTTCGGAAAGACTGGCATGCCCCTCCCTGTCGTTAATGTTGTATGGAAAAAGAACAATCCCTGTAGTTGTATCAATTAAATTGGCATCTACCACATAGCGTATAAACTTGTAAGGATTATTCGGAAAGTCTAATTCGTTTAAAGAAAGGGTTGCCAAAAGGACATAACGTCCGCCGCTTCCGCCGGTAAGGAACCCGGCTTTGGCAAGTGTTGAAGAAAATGCCCCTCTAATACGGTTCTGTATATCGTTTTCCACATTTACGGCAATTGGTATGCTTCGTGCAATTTGGGTTGCTTCCAAACGATAGTCATTTCCGGTTTTAAGATTTATTCCAGCCATGGAACCGGGACTTATTACATTGCGTACATTGGCAAATACCAGATTTGCATCTGCAAGGTTTGCAGCCTGGTAATAAAATAAAAACCCTTCAAAACTTTGCCTGTCAGCTGCACTTATATTGGTAAGTTTATTTATTGTTTCCAGGTTCTGCTGGATTAAGTCTGCGTAGATCATATTGGTTTTTGCTTTATCCATAGCGGCGGCTGCATACCATTCACCGTCCGGACTTTTCCAAACATCTCTTATTTCCGCACCAATCAGGGTATCCATAGAAACCGATGTCTTAACCGCCTGTTCCAAATCTGACTTTTCCGACCAAACAAAACTGCTGGCCTGTATAGCCTGAGTATAGGTATAATCGGTTCTTGTTTCGCTGGAAATTGATTGGCCAAAGATAGATGTCAGGTTGGTAAGCGCCGATTTTTCTGCAGCATCCCGCGAATTACCGTAACCCACTGCTGCCATGTAAACAGCCCTGTTGTATATTTTATACGGATCTGAAACCCAATCCGGTTCTGCCGTGTTTTTTACAGAAGGACCGCTGTTACACGAAAGACAGAAAATTACCGCAAAAAGCATAACAGTACAATTTACCGAAAATGTTTTTATTTTAAACATACAACCTCCTTAAGATTCAGGACATTTGCATAAACTATTATATCCTCATAGCGTTGTTCTGTAATTACTTTCTTCCCATGTCCGTAGAAGGTAACGGTAAAAGAGTATGTGCCGGGGTTAAGGTTAATTGCTCCCACATATGCCCTGGCAGGGAAATACCGGGCAATGCGCAGATCTGCCTTTTCCCCGGCTTCTGCCAAAATCTGACTTCCGATTCCAAGTAAAGCAAAAAGACCCTTGTTATCATCAGATTGTCTTGCTGCTTCGTTAAAAATCGTAGCAGCAAGACCTTTACCTACAGCACGCATTATTGATTTGGTGTAGATAACATTTTTCTTTTGTGTAAATGTTGCTGTTACCACTGCGTCTATATTTTCCAGTAATTCAAGGGGAAAAGATTCTCCGGAATCAAGCACTACTTCTATTGATTCAACCCGGGATGGACGCGAGGTCATTACCGGCAATGCAATTTTAATCCAGGCAGTTCCCAGGAATATTCTTGTTACTTCTTCTTTTTTTACCGGGGACAACCCTGTAAAGCCGATAATATTAAGCCGTGCCATTCCGCGTGGTATATTAAGTTCATCCTGAATGGATGACGGTATGGGGTTTGTATAAATTTGAGGAGCATCGGCCATGGCAATACGGAGCTGGTTTTGATCGATGCGTGCATCGTCCATCATCCCCAAACCGCGGTAAAAAAGCATTCCCATATACCGGGCCAGTGCAGAATTGTTGAACTTAACAGTGGCTTCCGGGTTTGCAGGAATTTCGGCATTGTTTTCCAGGGCATACTTCTGCATATTGGTCATCATTTGGCCGTACTTAACCGAAAGATTCCGGAGCTTGTTGTTCATACGGCGGATTTCAACCATAGCTCCTTCCATGTTGGCCCCGTGGTAATAGTTAAGAGCATTGAATAAATTAAGGTATATATCCTCGTAATCTTCTCCGTCATATTCTCTTGTTGTATCGTTCAGAATAAAAGTTCCTATTTCCTGGCTGACACTGACGGCAAAGTTTTCTTCTATGGCCCTTTCTCCCCGTTGCAGCAAAGAAGACGATTCCTTGTAATCTCCGCTGTAGTGAGTCAACATCCCCTTGTCCAGAAAGTACAATACCTGATCTTTTCCCCGGTATAAGGTTTTGCTTTTCCCTTCCAGAGTTTCAACACTTCCGTGAAAATCTTCTTGTTCTACCAGTCTATCTATGGGAATATATGGATCTGTGGAAGCACAGGAAGACAATAGGGAAAAGAGTAAAACAGAAAACGCCGCGTAAAATAGGTTTTTTTTCATTACTGCCATATTAAAAATGGCAGTAACTTTCAGCGGCGTTTTTAAAAGCATAAAGGATACCCTTAGGGTTTAACTGAAGGCCTTCTGATAACCTTTTTTATATCGTTGTATTCACCCATCCACAGCCGCCTGTTTGTGGCTATATCGGTAAGTTCCGCTGTAATAAAATAACTGCGTGTCGCTGTTTTGTCATAACTGTCTACAATGGTTTTTACCGAACCGGTCATCATAAAATCGGCTCCTGTTTCGCGGCCAATCCTGGCCATTGTTGCGTCATCGGTATAGCCCTGCTGTTGATCCATGCGTTCGGCGCGGATATCGTCACGCAGATTCCCGGAGGCGACAAATTCAGCTTTACCGCTGGCAAGGATCGATGCCTCCAGACGCTGGGAGAGGATTGAAGTATCAATATGCTCATCGCTGCTATTTATGAATCTTCCAACGATGATAACCGGGAGCCTTCTTTCGGTTGTATAAAACGCAGACAAGCGCGGTGCGGCAAGGCAGTCCTTGATAAGGTTATCGCTTGCCTTACGCAGATCGGTATCGTTCCAGTAACCGCTTAAATCTATTTGTTTATCAGCATCAACACGTTGTACCGAATGACCGCATCCAAAGAGCAAAAAAACCATGGTTAGACACAGCATAAAAAATGCTTTTTTCATAGATACTCCTTTCCTTAATTAAAACTGTTCCAAAAGCGGGTAAGGCCGTCTTTGGAACAGCTTATTTACCTTTTACCTGCCTGGTTCGTTCATTTGAGCTTCCAGAAGCTTAAAGGCTTCCTGCGCTTTAAAATCAGCAAAAGCAGCCGCTTGTGTACGCTGGAAGTCTCCAATGCTGACTTCAAAATCATTTTTTAAATTTGCTTTTGGATAGGAAAAAAGACCGTGGTAAATTCCATCCTGATCAATCCAGTATTCTTCCAGATTAAAACCCACTATATTGGCTTTGGATTTGGTAATGGTAGTTTGCTGAAAATTGATCAAAGTCTGGGTATTACCGGGAACTCCTGATTCCTCAATATAGTTCTTCATGGTATCCATAACTACCGCTTCTTTCCACTGAGCCAGTTTGGACAATCCATCAGTCCGGGCTGTACTCTGTTGTGCAGCTTTGGTCATTCCCACACGGCCGTCTCCAATAACATAATGCAAATCGTTTGATACAGGGGGCCTATTCATCCAGCTTGGCCGGGGAACTCCTTCTGCTCCCATAATCCTGGATCGCGGATCTTCTTCAGCAACAGGTTCTGGTTTTGACGTGCAACCTAAAAAGATAAAAGCCGTAAGGATTAAAAGGCCTAGAGTGATAATTGTCGATTTTTTCATTTCTGTTCTCCTCATTACATAGTTGAGCTTGTTCCAAAACCCGTTAATTTTGAAACAGCCCGGATTCTTTTCTACCGGTTACTCCGTCTGATCCTGTACATGGATGCAGACGAAAATACCCCTCCGGTTATTGTAATTAATCCGGAGGTTATTGTCAATGAATGACAATATGACAGATATTTACCCGAATTAAAACCATTTTCTGATAAAGAAAGTTACATAAGGTCTGTACCATACTTCACAGCCTAAATGCCCCGGTATATACTGGTTTTTATGAAGGTTTTGGTGATTGGTGGAGGAGGCAGGGAACATGCTCTTGCCTGGAAGCTTGCCCAATCGGAAAAAATAGAAAAGATCTATGCCGCTCCGGGCAACGGGGGAACTGCCGGAATGAAAAATTGCGAAAATGTTGATTTATTTGGCAGAGATCCGATGGAAGAAGAAATCCAGGAAGCGTTAATACGATATGTAATTAAAGAAAATATCGATCTGAGCATTGTAGGTCCTGAAGCGCCTCTTGCTGGAGGTATTGCCGATCGTTTCCGTGCAGCGGGACTTGCCGTTGTAGGACCCGGTACAGCGGCTTCCCGGTTGGAAGCAAGCAAGAGTTATGCAAAAGATTTTATGAATAAATATGGAGTCCGTACAGCCCGTTCCATTGTTTGTACCGATCCTGAAAATGCACTATCTGTACTGCGGGATCATTTTGGACAGCAAAAAGATACCGAAGAGCCTGTTCCATTGGTAATTAAGGCTGACGGTCTGGCGGCAGGCAAGGGAGTGGTAATCGCTGCGGATTTAAAAACTGCGGAAATGGCAGTTACTGCTTTTATGAAAGAAAATGCTTTAGGTACAGCCGGAAAAATTCTTGTTTTGGAAGAGTTTCTTCAAGGGCCGGAGGTTTCTGTTCTTGCGGCAGTAAGCATAAAAGACGGTAAAGGAATAATACTTCCCTTTGCTTCGGCGCGTGATCACAAACGCCGTTTTGACGATGATCAGGGACCCAATACAGGGGGCATGGGAGCCATTGCTCCGGTTCCCGATTTTACCGTAGAAATGCAGGAAGATTTTAAAACGGCTATTCTTGAACCTACCAGTACAGGTATATGTGAAGAAGGTTTTGATTACAGGGGATTTATCTTTTTTGGTCTTTTGATACAAAACGGTCAATGTTATTTATTGGAATACAATGTACGGCTTGGCGATCCTGAAACACAGGCAGTGCTGCCGCTTTTGGACTCTGACTTCGCCGGGCTTTGTAAAGCAATTGATAACGGGACTCTGGAAGACTTCCGCCTTTCCTGGAAAAACGGCGCTGTATGCGCTCCTGTAGCTGTCGCATCAGGGTATCCCGGTTCTTACCGCAAAGGTGATCCAATTGCCTTTAATGAAGTATCATTTGCCAAATCCGGGGCTGTGCTTTTTGCAGCCGGAGCCATACGCAGCCCGGGAGGCTTTGCAGGTTCCGGATTACGTACTGCAGGCGGACGTGTGCTTTCTGTGTCGGCGTATGGAGCGAATGGATACGATGCCCGTGAAAGGGCTTACAAAGCTCTAAAGGCAGTGTATTTTGAAGGCATGGATTATCGCAGGGATATAGGCGGTAAAGCGGAAAGTACTGCCGGTCCGTTTAACATTACAGAATCGCAAAGGTCACAATAATATTATGGAAAATGATCCGCTGCTTTGGCAGCTTCTTCTCCAACTTGTATTAATTGCTGTTAATGCAATTTTTTCCTGTGCAGAAATTGCCGTTATTTCATTCAGCACTGTTAAGCTGGATAAGCTCTCTGAAGAAGGAAACCGCAAAGCGCAGCAGCTTCTTGCATTAACCAATAGTCCCGCCAAATTCCTTGCCACGGTCCAGGTGGGAATGACTCTGGCCGGTTTTCTGGCAAGCGCTTTTGCAGCCGAAAACTTTTCCGGCAGGCTTACCGCCGCCATGATTAATGCGGGGATAACGATTCACGCTGATCTTGTAAGAACAATTTCACTTGTGCTAATTACCATAGTTCTTTCGTTTTTTACCCTGGTATTGGGCGAGTTGGTTCCCAGGCGTATCGCTCTTCACAAGGCGGAACAGATTGCTTTGGCTCTCTCTTCATTCATTGTTGTTATTTCAAAAATCTTTGCCCCGATTGTGTGGCTTTTAACAAAATTTACCAATGGTATACTTCGTATTTTCAGGATAGATCCGGAACAGGACAAGAAAGCTGTTACCGAAGAAGAGATACGCCTTCTTGTCGATGCGGGGAGCGAGCGCGGATCCATTGCAGCCAGTGAACAGGAAATTATCCATAATGTGTTTGAATTCAACGACAAGACAATAGAAACAATAATGACTCACCGCAAAGATACAGCGCTTCTGTGGCTTGAAGACGATGATGAAGCCTGGGAAAAAATAATCCTGGAAACAAGGCACAGTTATTATCCGGTTTGCGGAGATGGCGTTGACGATATTCGGGGAGTTATAAGCGCAAAGGATTATCTGGCGCTTAAAGACCGTAACCGTGAACTGGTCATGGAAAAGGCTCTGCGTACGGCATGGTTTGTGCTCAGCAGTGTGGGAACCCATGTACTTTTCAGACAGATGAAAACACGCCGCAGCCATTTTGCTCTGGCTCTGGATGAATACGGCAGTTTTGACGGAATAATTACCATGTACGATCTGCTGGAAACATTGGTAGGGGATCTTGGTGATGAAGACGAAGAGGTAAAACTCCCGCCAATCGAAGAGATGGGACCGGAACTATGGCGTATCAGCGGCATGGCAAGCCTTTCCATGGCAGAAAAAGAAACGGGTATTTCCTTTGACGAAGATATTGTTAAAAACTGCGATACATTCGGCGGTTTTGTTTTTACCCTCCTTGGCCGTCTTCCCGACGAGGGCGAACAATGTGAACTGGTGTATCCTGACGAAGGGGAGAGAAGACTCCACATTACCGTTACTGAAGTTAAGGAACATCAGTTAAAATCGGCCATGGTTCGGCTGTTGCATTAGAAGTTTGCCGGGTTCCTTTTAGAGCTGCTGTGTTATGAATTTTCCGTAATGATTGTAATACTAATTCCCTGGTTTTGAGTTTTTTCCGGTTTGGGGGGAATAGTTACTTTTAATATTCCGTTTTTATATACAGCCTGTACTTTTTCGTGGACGTACTTATCCATCGGTACATAGTATTTTTGGTTTTCAATATCTTTAAGTTTTAACCGCCGTTTAAGATAATGAACATTTGCCGGATTGCCGCTTTCTGCATCTTCCATGCGGGCGGAAAAGATCATATAATCCCCGGAAAAAGACAGACTTATGTTCTTTTCATCAAAACCAGCCAGGGCAAATTCAAAGTTCAGGATTTTATCTTCGGTAAGGAAAATATTCATGGGCGGGTAGGAAAAACCAGGATAACAGTCGGTAATTTCAAATTCATTGTAGAATTGGTTTGCAGCATTAAAGAGTTCGTCAAAAACAGTTCCCAAATCTAAAAAAGGATGAGTTGTTTTCATAATACATATAATATAACGTATTTTGGTAAAAAATCAAATTATTCGGAATGTCCCGGGCGTTACCCCATTTCCTGAGCCTTCTTCCAGGCGGCCTCCACGGCGGAAATTACCGTACCCCGGAAAGCGTTTCGTTCCAAAGCAGCTATACCCTGAATCGTTGTACCGCCGGGAGATGTAACCATGTCTTTTAGTTCCCCGGGATGTTTTCCTGTTTGCAGTACCATAGCAGCAGAGCCCAATACTGTCTGTGCGGCATAAAAAAGCGCTTTATCCCTTGGCAGCCCTGCCAACACTCCGCCATCTGCCATGGCTTCTATAAATTCATACACAAAAGCGGGACCAGATCCGGAAACACCGGTTACCGCATCCATATATTTTTCATCAACACGGTCGATTTTTCCCGCCCCTCCCAAAATTTTTTTTAAATCAACAAGTTTGCCTGAAGGGAATTTTGGCGTAGTACAATAAACGATCATCCCCTGTGAAATAAGGGCAGGTGTATTGGGCATAATTCTTGCCATTAACACCGAAGCATGCGGTACCATACCTGCAGGAATATCCATCCCCGAACCGCTCAGTATCGCCTGTATTTTACTTATGGACCAGCCCGCCGCCATGGATACGATTACTGCCGGGTTACCGGAAGCAATCCGTTCACGGATTACCGGGGCAATTTCCGATAACACTGAAGGAAGTACCTGGGGTTTAACTGCCAAAAAAACAAAATCCCCCTTTGAGGCAGCTTCCGTATTGGTGGCAAAGACCAAAGCTCCCACTTTATTGGCAGTTTCTTTTGCTTTTGTCTTGTCTGCATCTGCAAAACCGATCTGTAATTTACCCGGAACACCCTTCATTAGAGCTGTCCCCATATTGCCGGCGCCTATACATGCAATTATTTTCATAACAAGGAGAAGTATAAAATGAAGCGATAAGAGCGTCTACACGGAATATTCCTATTACCAGCCGATCTGTTTTGGCGGTGAATTCCAGTTTTAATGTAGATAATGTGAATGCAAGATGCTCAGCGGTAAATTGGGGTCTTCATCCGTAAAGCAAAACCTTAACTTGATAAACCGTATACCGATAATAAAATGAGGATAATGTGATGAGAATATCGGGTGTTACAGCGTTTCCAAACTTTGGGTATGCCTTTTCAAGCTCCAGTTCGGGCAGGATGTCCCTTCCTGTTAATCCGGGCAGCTATATTTACTCACAATTTAAGCATGTCGGCGGCGTTCCTGCTCCGGAAGGAACCAGGGGAGTAGCTGTTACCAAGCTAAAAATCCTCGATGTACTGATTGAACAGCTGCACCAGATAAAAAAACAGCCCGAACTCAATTCAAAAGACCTTTCCAATGAGCAAATTGATGCGCTGATCAGCAAATATGAAGGACAAATCAAGGCTGCCACGGCTGCCAACAATGTTATGCCCTATACTCCCGCTCCCCATGTTCCTGCAGGTATACTTTTCGACATTTCTGCATAAATCAAGTTGTGCAACTCCTGACTAAATCACACTTTTACCCCATTTCCGCCGCTGTTTCGTAAATCGTCCTGTAAACAAAGGTAATTTCTTCTTCTTCGATGGCGGCAAAGGTAACCCGAAGGTATTCGTCTCCCAGGGCTATGGTTCCAATTCCCTTTTTTAACAGGTTTTGACGGAGTTTTTCCGCTCCGCCCGGTTTGCCGCTTTCTTTACAACGGAAACTCATAAAATAGCCTGAATTAAACGGGAGTGGTTCCAAACTGGGCGGCGCAGTGTTTTCCGCAACAAACTGTTTGACTGTTTTGTAACGGCTGAAAAGCAAGTCGAAGAAAACTTTTTTTTCTGCCTCAGTTGCCGGGTTTTCCCAGGTTTTTAATGCAAGGTTTTGCGCCGGTGTATTGGTGCAGGAAACGGAAGAACGAATAATTCCCATACACTTTTTTTCCAGTGCGGCGTAAGCGTTTTCGTTAAGTCCCCTGGAACCAAAGCTGATAAATGCAGTCCGCAAACCCCAGACATAGTCCTCTTTGGTGGGGCCGTCTATTTTAACTGCAAGCACCTTTTCGTGGAGCTTTGCAAAACGGCCAAAGAGTGATTCCTTGATAATATTTTCTTCGTAAAAGAGGCCAAAATATGCATCATCACAAATTACCAGTACCGATGCGCCGCTTTCCGCACATTCCTTAATCATGGCAACAAGGGCGTCCGCTTCGGTTTTAAGAGGAGTATAACCTGAAGGATTTTGCGGAAAGTTCAGGATTATACGTACTATACCGGCAGCCGTGCCAGTTTTACTGGCATTCGCTTCGGCTTTAAGAGCTTTTTCAAATGCCACTAAGTTGAGTCCGCCGGTATCACTGAAAAGAGAAATACCTTTAAGCTCCGCTCCCCGGCGTTCCGAAAAAATCAGGTTGTAATTGTCCCAGGACGGATCGGCGGCAAGCATCACCTGGCCTTCGTCCAGAAAAAGGTCGGCTATATAGGAAATTCCCGCTGTAATTCCCGGTACAACCACAGGCAAAGAAAAATCTTCATCCTTTAGGGAAGGGTTCTTCTTTATTAACGAAGCTTTCCAGGCTTTGCGGAATGATTCAATTCCGGCGGTGGGGGCATAAACTACCAATTCTTCGGGGGTCAGGCCCGGTAATTGGCTGAGCAGGGGAGATAGCGCAAGAGGTTTTCCTCCCTTAAATGCCATGCCCAGTGTGGCGTTTATTTTGGCAATTTTTTTTGCTTCTGCAGACTGTGCGATAATTCCGCGGGGGAAGAACAGGCGCCGCCCCAAGGATGACAAAAATGGACCTACGATACCGGCGTCCAGTACTTCGTTTAGTTCGGTTGCAAGTGGATTAATCATACTGTAACCATACCCGTTCTTTGTTTGTTATAACAAGATGGATTTTGGAAAAATTTTAGATCAATGGGATAAACAAGCTGGTCCTGTTTATGATAAAGATGCAAAAGCAGAGGATTCTGCTTATTCTCCCCTTTTAACCGTTGGTCTTTCAGGTAAACATATATCTGCTGCCAGGCGCAAAAGACTGCTGAGAAAAAGCCCCGAAGCAACAATTGACCTTCACGGCCTTACCCAGGACGAAGCCTGGGATGCTCTTACTGTTTTTTTTAATGATGCCAAAAACAAAGGTCTGGAAAAAGTACTGGTTATTCATGGCAAGGGTAACCATTCCGCCGAAACCAAAATCTCCGAAAGATCGGAGGATACGGGAATACTAAAAAAAACAGTCAGGAATTTTATAGAACGCTGCCCTTTTGCCGGCGAAAGCGGCTACAGCGATGGCCGTTTGGGCGGAGAGGGATCAAGCTGGGTATTACTAAAAGAAAGCCGGCCTAATGTTTAGTAAACAGAACATTACCGTTCCCGGTAAATAATACGGCCCCGATTCAGGTCGTAGGGAGAAAGGGCGATACGGACCCGGTCGCCGGGGACAATGCGGATATAATGCTTTCGCATTTTGCCTGAAAGATGAGCCAGGATCAAATGTCCGTTCTGGTTATCCAGTTCAATCCTGAACATGGTATTCGGAAGCGCTTCCCTAACCACTCCTTCTACTTCTATTGCTTCTTCTTTGGCCACAAAACCTCCGCTTGTATTCTTATATATCAATATCCTGAAGATATAGAAAACTGTCAATACACCATATTTAATAAGAAGAATTCAATTATGTAAAATGGTATCCAATTCTTTTTCAATAAGCAATAAAATTGATTTCTTTTTGTTCTGTATCTTTAATTCCTGTTCCAAAGGGAATTCATTTTTATCTTTAAAAAGCTCCAAAGGATCGACATTAAGAGCATTGGCTATTTTTTCAATTGTTGATAGTTTCGGAACATTTTTGTAAATTTCCATTAGCCCAATATAGCTGGTAGCAGTATTACAGGCTTCAGCCAGTTTTTCTTGTGAGATACCTTTTTCTTTCCGTATCCGCTTAATGTTATTGATAACGAGCCGTTCCAGGTACATTACTATATTATTATTGATATAAATCCCAAGTATTTATTGACAAATCTGATATATTAATTATATTATATTTGATATAATTCTGGTTTTTTTGCTTGAATTTATATCAATTTTAAAACTTTTTTTATGCAGTGTATAAAAAAAGATACTAAGGAGTATTTGTATGAGAACCACAAACAAAATGTTCGGGATTATTGCCTTGGTTGCAGTAATCGGGCTTTCTCTTGTTTCCTGCGCTTCTTTGGGATCAGGATCAGACTCTTTTATAGGTTCCTGGACTACTTATAATGAAGCTCTTTCCATGGGTATTACATATATTATAAAAGGGGACCGTACTTATTCAGTAACAGCCACCAGCCAAGGAAATACCCGTAACAATGTAGAGACTGGCACATGGGCAAGAGACTCAGGATCGCTAATCAGTATTGATAATAACACTACTGTGACATTTACTAAGTCGGATGGAGGAAAATATATCGGAAGACTTGAATCCAACAAGATGATTATAGGAGGTGATACTTATATCAAACAGGAAACAGAGTGATGTGGCAGTCTTTAACAAACCAAATTGTATAGGTTGTTAATATATGACGATGGGTATTAAACGCGAATTTTTTGTTTCTTTAGGAGGACAAAAATGAACAAAAAATGGTTACCACATGGAGTTACAGTATTGTCCTTTGTAGTGTTAATTATGGTGGGAGTTCTGTGTCTTTTCGCCGGATGTGTAACATACAAATGGGAGGAAACAGATACTTCAAGGGCAATCCATGAGGCAGCTTCTGATTTGGTACGTTCACGAGGGGGCAGGATTAGCGTAAATGCACTTATATCTGGTTTGGACGGAAATTTTCCTGGTATTAAATTACAACCTTTGAATGGAATCTCAAGAATTCAAATTAATGCTAACTATGGTGGTACAGCTACATGGCCAACAACTTACAGGATTAAATGTACTTGGGAGGAAGGAAACATTGTGACGGGTATCATTTCTGTTACGGAGAATAGAGCAGCTGAAAAATAGTGGAACTTTTTAAAGCGATCTGTGCGGGTTGCTAATTAATGCTGGCGTGTACTAAACGCGAATTTTTATTTTTTAGGAGGGCGAAAATGAAGAAAAAATGGATGGCTCATGGAATTGCGGTTTTGTCTTTTGTTGTTTTAATGGTATTGGGAGCTTGTACTATTGTCCCAGATACACGAACAAAAGAAGAAAGAGAAGAAGAATATCGACAAGAATTAATCCGAAAAGGAAGTGCACTAGTAACAATAAAAAATACTGGTAACGATCATTATTGGGTAGTTCGATCATGGCTAGAAAGATACTCAGACGTCACGGCTTATAATTACGGCCCTGGCAGGTCGATATCTGCTGGTTGTTCTGGTGAATACGAAGTTCGTTATACAATAAACCGAACAGGACAGACTCTTTCTCGAAAAGTAACAGAAGCAGAAACAAGAAACTGGATGAAAAAAACTGGTCGTGTTGTTCCTGGTGAAAAGGTTACTGTTAATATTCCATAAGGGAACACAACGATATTATAACATCAAAATCAGATTATACGGAGGTACGGAGTCACACTACGTTCTCCGCGCCTCTGTGTGAGGAATTATAAGAGTTAGTTTTTGAGAAGATAAAAAGGCTCCTACTCTCTGGACAGTCTTTTTAATCAACGTTATTATTGTGCAGCTTCATTGCCTCTTTACTAATGTCTTCGACGGACATACCGGAAAAAAGATGGTCTTTGCGCCACTTTGTATAATCAAAAGACTCACGCAACATTAAAGAAATAAATTTCTCAGCATTAACATTGCCGAGACTGGTAATTAATGCCTGCATACCCTCATTCATTAACAGTGTGTCATTCATTTTCTTTTTCCTCCCATATCTTGATAAACTGTATCGGGTCAATTATTTTTAGCTTATTTGTTTTATATTTTAGCATTTCATCGTCAGTCGTTATCAAAAAATCTACCGCCGCTTCCATAGCGCAAGCAACGTGCAATGCATCAGTTGGACGCAAATTGCTTGTGAATTGCCTTGCGTTCTTTATTACTGTATCACTTTCAACAACGACTTGCTTGGAATACTTAGAAAAATCTGCAATAGATAATCGCCGGGTTTCATAAGGATTATTCATATTTTCCAGAGCTGATATATAAGACCATGCAAAATCAATTTTGTTATTTATAATCAACTCTTGGATAAACAGTTTTGCCTGTGTTTCCAAAATAATTCGCAAATGTGTCTGATCGTCAAAAGGGCGATTGTAGACGCAGTTATCCAGATAAACCTTTATCTTTGGCATAATGACAGTTTAATTTTTTTCATCACTCTGTGGCAAGTGGAGTCACATCTGCGTCTTCTCCGCGCCTCCGTGTGAGGAATTTTAAAAGTTAGTTTTTGAAAAGAAAAAAGGCTGTCCTCTAAGGACAGCCCTTTTTTTAATCAGCGTTTAAAATTACAGTTCTTACAGACTGGCGATGTTCTTCCTGGTTCCGAAAGTACAACCGGAATCTTCATCTTTATTCTTAAGAGCTTTGCCGTTAAGCAGGTCTACACCAGCCTGGATTCCCTTACTGCCCATGGCGGCGGGGTTCTGAACCATAACGCCCAGAATGGTACCGTCCATAATAAGAGGAACGCACCGGGCGCTTTTGTCCCAGCCTACAACGATAATTTTGCCGGATTGGTTGGCTTGTTTTACTGCCTGGCCTACACCTACGGTAGAACCTTCGTTACAGGCATAGATACCTTTCAGATCGGGATGTGCCCGCATAAAGTCCTGGGTAATGTTCATGGCTTTTGCTACGTCGCCGTCTGAATACTGGGTTCCGACAATCTGAATGTTGGGATATTGAGCCTGCATCCGGGCTTTAAATTCATTTTCCCGGATCATGGTGGTGCCGGCGCCGGCCTGGGCATTAACAATAGCTACTTTGCCCCTTCCGCCAATAGCCTTGGCAAGTTCGTCTGCAGCCTGACGGGCGGCAGCGGCGTTGTCAGTGCGAATAAAGGCATCATATTGTCCGGCTGCACCAATGGGGGAGTCTACCAGAATTACTTTAATACCGGCAGCTTTTGCCTTGTTTACTACGGGGACAAGGGCTTCGGCATTCAATGCTGCCAGAAGGATGATATCATACCTGGCGGTAATGGCATCTTCCACAATGGCAATCTGCTGAGCAGCGTCAACCTTACCGGCGGGAGCACTGTTGTTAAAGTCTATTTTAAGCTTTGCAGCCTGCTGTGAAGCGCCCCTGGTAAGCTTTAACCAATGTTCATCCATGGAGTCCATTGCAATAAATATTGCCTTTGCAGGGGTGTTTCCAAAGGTACTCTTCTGGGCAAACACCGGCATTGCCATGATCATCACAAAGATCAGACATAATGATGCAAATGCGATTCTTTTCTTCATCTTTTACTCCTAAAAAATATTTTTTAAGGCGCCTCAACGAGCGCCAAAAATGCCTCTATTATTAAGTATAAGCTAAACTTTTTCCCGGTTTCGTATTCGATCCAGGAATACAGAGCCTACAATTACCAGACCTATTACAATTTTCTGTATAAAAGGGTTTACACCCATAAGGTTAAGCCCATTTCGCAGAATACCTATAATAAACGCTCCGATAAATGTGCCGATGCCTGTACCTTCGCCGCCCATGGTACTGGTACCGCCGATAACCGACGATGCAACAGCATCCAGTTCGTACCCGTCCCCCGCAGCAGGGCCGGCGGAATAAACACGCGCTGCCAAAAGACATCCTGCAAGAGCGGCCAGAAACCCGGAAAACATATACACCATCATAATTGTTTTTTTGGTATTTACACCGGAAAGGCGGGCTGCTTCAAAATTACTGCCGACAGCATAAACATGCCTTCCCCATTTTGTCTTCTGTAAAATAAAACCAAAAATAAAAACCGTAATCAGCATTATTACAACGATGTTGGGAATTTTGGGTACTCCCGGAGGAACATAGTACCCGCCCATTTCTATATCGTAAATATTTCCGATGCCGAAATTATACCCTGTTCCCATAGCGGTAAAAGAGTTGGGCAATCCGCTGATCGGATACCCCTGGGTCATCGTTAACGCCAGCCCGCGGGCTATGGTCATGGTACCCAAGGTAGCGATAAAAGGAGGCAGCTTTCCAAAGGCAATCATTGCACCGTTTGCTGCCCCCGACAAAACACCGGTTAACAGACCCAACAAGAGGGCAATAAACATGGGCAGATCCGGATGAATCCCAATAAACTCATCGTGAACCATCATCATCGCTGCCACCATTGCGCACAGGGCGATATTGGAGCCGATGGAAAGATCGATACCGCCCGTAATAAGGACATAGGTTTGTCCCATTGCGATAATGGCAATTACCGTGGTCTGTTGAGCTACAGTAATAAGATTATCAATATTAAAAAAATATTTGGTAAAAATTGAAAAAAACAGGCCTAAAAGCACCAGTCCCATAAAAGTAGAAAGGATCTGCTGCTGAGCCCTGGAAAGATTCATTTTGGACAGACTAAAACCGGCCATCAATAACCCCCATTACTAGTATTGTGTCGCATAATGCATTATTTCTTCCTGATTGGTTTCTTTTGTAATCAGCTCTTTTGTGATTTTTCCGTTACACATAACAATAATCCGATCCGACATACCCAGCACTTCCGGCAATTCGGAAGAAACAAACATAACGCCGATACCGTTCCTTTTAAGGTCGTTAATGATGTTATAAATTTCGATCTTGGATGCTACGTCTATACCCCGTGTCGGTTCGTCGAAGATAACCACCTTGGCATTCCGCAAAAGCCACTTGCCAACCACTACCTTTTGCTGGTTGCCGCCGGAAAGTTTCCGCACATACTGGGCAACACTGGGCGTTTTTATCCGCAGGCTTGTTACCATGTTTTGGGATTTTTCTGTTTCCAGTTGATTTATAATAACACCGTATTTGGAAATAATATCCAGACTGGGAAGGGTGATGTTTTCCGCCAGGGTCATTCTGACACACAGGCCATCCCGTTTGCGATCCTCAGGAGCGCAGAAAAGCCCCTTGGCAATAGCGTCTTTTGGATGTTTGATTTTAACCGGTTTTCCGTCCAGAAGTACTTCACCGGCGCTCATTCTGTCTGCACCGGAAATAGCCCGCACAGTTTCAGTCCGGCCTGCTCCCATAAGCCCGGCAAAGGCCAGAATTTCTCCCTTGTACAGTTCAAATGATACGTCTTTAACCCCTACACCGTGTTTGGAAGTAAGGTTTTTTACTTCGAGCACTTTTTCTCCGCGGGGAACTTCTATGCGGGGGAATTTTTCGGTTAAGTTACGGCCTACCATTAGAGCGATAATTTCCTGCAGATTGGTTTCTGCAAAATTCAGCGTTTTTACATATTTCCCGTCCCGGAGAATGGTAACCCGGTCTACAATGCGGGAAAGTTCTTCCAGCCGGTGGGAAATATAAACAATGCCCTTGCCCTTCTCTTTTAGCAGGGCGATTACGGAAAACAGGTCTTCTATTTCTTTTTCCGTTAAGGCGGAGGTAGGCTCGTCCATTATTACGATATTGGCGTTCATCGACAGGGTTTTGCAGATTTCCACCATTTGCTGCTTGGAAACAGGCAGCTTATTGGTAGGCGTGGCCGGATCGATGTCCAGATTCAACTGATTTAAGTATTGCCGTGCTGCTTCGTTTTGCTTCTTTTTATTGAGTATTCCGGCAGCATTGGTAAATTCCCGGTTCAGAAATATATTTTCTGCAACCGTTAAATGGGGGCACAGATTCAATTCCTGGTGAATAATACCAATACCCTTATCCTCGGCTGACAGAGGGGTAAGATCGTGGATGATTTTCTTGCCCTGAATGTAAAGATCCCCCGAATCTCTGGTATACACCCCGGAAATGATCTTCATTAATGTGGATTTTCCTGCCCCGTTTTCCCCCAGAAGAGCATGAACCTCTCCGGCTTTTAAATCAAACTGAACATCCAGCAGGGCAGGAACCCCGGAAAAAGCCTTGTTTATATGCTCAGTTCGCAGTAATTCATTATTCATTAATGTATTAATTCTAACACCCTTTTTGTCGCCTGACAAGGGAATTATGTACCCATATCCTGTGACAGGACTATTTTACAAAAATTGTATAAACTAATAGCAGTACTTACTTTTATACGAGGATTGCCTTATTACACAGAAATTAATACTTGTGGATATTGACGGTACACTGACAGATGTAGATGGTTCTGTTCCGCCTTCAGCATTAACCGCCTGCCGGGAAGCCCGCAGGAAGGGCCATATTTTGTTTATCTGTTCGGGCCGTACCCGCGCTCAGATCAGCAGCGCAACCCTGGCTATTGGTTTTGACGGAGTGGCAAGTGCAGGAGGAGCACACATTGAAACCGGTAATACCGCCAGTAGTGAACCGTACCAGGGAACAGTTATTTTTGATGCGCCAATGCCCGTTGAACTGATAAAACAGGTTTCCTCATATTTGAACAGTTGGCAATGCGGATTTTCGCTGGAAAAAAACGACAAAACACTGTCAAACCGGCACTTTGTTACCTACTGGGAATCTTTTTTGGAACATTTAATCGCTGCAGGAAAAACCGACGATACCCTTGTTAGTCATATCACCGAATTGAAAAAAAACCTGCTGCCGGAAAATCCTGAAGACATACACGATGCCTCTGTCTATGAAGGAATCGTTAAAATGATGTATGTTGCAAACGATACAATATCCTTTGCAGACCTTAAACAAAACTTTGGTCAGGTATGCGAAATCTTCCATGGTTCTATCCCCTATTTCGGCGACAATAACGGTGAAATTGGCTCCCCTGGAATTCACAAAGGTTTGGCGCTTACAAAAATTGCGGCGTACCACGGAATACCCCTTACAGAAACAATCGCCTTTGGCGACAGCGATAACGATCGCAAAATGATCGAATGCGCCGGAATTGGCGTGGCCATGGGAAACGCCACTGACGACCTTAAAGCAATCGCATATGATATAACTACTTCGCTTCAGGATAACGGAATCTTTAACGGATTTAGAAAATTGGGGCTTATATGATGAAAACACGCCAATCTACCGCTGAGACTGGCATACAGAATACCTGCAATATATTATGCAAAGGGGTGGGCAAGAGCCCCGAAAAAACCGCGTGTAGAATCCATTGGCCGGACTGAACACATCAATCTTCCCATATCGGTGGGAGGAGGAACACTCATTCAGACCATAGTGGTCGTGGCTGCAGTTGACGGACGCTAGGTAGACCACTTTCGTGGTCAATTTAAAGAGTCGCTGCTGTTGTAGTACGCCAAATGGTTGTTGAGTAACCCCCTCCCACCGACGTGGCAACATTAGTTTCGATGTGTTCAATCCGGCTATTGGTAATTACCCGACCTTTTGCCCACCCCTTTCCAAAACATACTGCATAACACGATATGCCAGGCACAGCGGCAGATTGAGGTTTTTATGATGGATGAAAACATCATTATAAAAAAACCCAACGTTACGGACTGAACGCATCGGGAAAGAAAATGTTGCCACGCAGGTGGGGGAAAGGTTGACCATGAAGGCCATTTGGCGTCCCACAAA
>WRIB01000003.1 GCA_009782955.1 Treponema sp.
TCCCCGTGTTGCCAACCGGCTCCTTCGGCGCATGAGGGATTTTGCCCAGATTCTGGGCAGCGGCATAATTACCAGGAATGTTGTTGAAGAAGGCCTTAAACGGCTTGAAATAGACAGCCTGGGACTGGAACGTCATGACAGGGAAATCCTCAGGATGATTATCGAACGTTATGGGGGAGGGCCGGTCGGAGCGGAAACCCTGGCTATTTCCGTGGGAGAAGCAGTAGATACACTGGAAGATTATTACGAACCGTATCTTATTCAGGCAGGATTGCTTCAAAGAACTCCACGGGGAAGAACTGTTACCGGTCTGGCGTATACTCACCTTAACTTACAACCCCGGAGCACGGAAACCTCTCCATCGCTTTTTTAGGGCATCCGCTTGAACACTTCCGATTATTTTTTTGATTTACCCGAAGAACTCATTGCAAAGTATCCTTCTTCCGAACGTGGAGGCAGCAGGCTCATGCTACTTAACCGTAAAACCGCAGAAAAAAACCATTGCATAATGGAGGATTTACCTGATATCCTTGCAGGGCCTGATTTTCGCAGTCCGAACGGTGAAGCGCCGCTTTTGGTATTTAATAATTCAAAGGTACGCAAAGCACGCCTCAGGGCGCATCCCATTGCTACAGGACCCGGCATGGAAGAGAATATTTCACCTAACAGCCATGGGGGAGATACGGAATTCCTTTTATTAAACCGTATAGATTCTCTTACATGGAAGACACTGGTTAATCGTTCCAGGCAAAAACGGCCAGGAAACCGTTACCGTTTTAAAGGCGGCATAGAAGGGGAGATAGTAAAGTCGCCGGTTGCGGCAGAGGAAGGCGGAATTCGTTACATACGCTTTAGTTCTCCCATAGATGATGATTGGCTGGACATTCACGGACATATACCTCTACCGCCTTATATCAAGCGTGATGACGAAAGTTCCGACAGCGATCGGTATCAGACAATTTATGCCGACAGCCTTGCCGGATCTGCTTTAGGGCCGGGCGCTTCTACCGCCGCCCCGACCGCAGGGCTTCATTTTACAAATGAACTGTTTGATCGTTTTGATGCATTGGGAATAGAAAAGGTTTTTATTACACTTCATGTAGGACTGGGAACGTTTCTTCCGGTCCGGACAGAGCGTATCGAAGATCATGTAATGCACGAAGAATTATACAACATCAGCGAAGATGCCGCACGGCGGATAAATGAAGCAAAAACAGCCGGACGAAAAATTATTGCCGTGGGAACTACCTCTGTCCGTACTTTGGAATCGGCTTGTAAAGAAAGTAAAGGCGTTGATTTGCGGAACGAAGAAGCGCAAGCCAAAAAGATGGTTATAAAAGCAGGGGAAGACAGCACACGAATTTTTATTTATCCCGGCTATCGTTTTAAACTTGCGGACGCACTTTTTACCAATTTTCACACACCCGGTTCTACTTTGCTGATGTTGGTTTCGGCATTTGCCGAAGCTGCTGCCGGTTCGTTTATTGGACGGCAGTTGATCCTTGAAAGTTATGTTGAAGCAATAGAGAAAGGGTATCGTTTTTTTAGTTATGGGGACGCAATGCTGATATGGTAGAGCCGTAAATCTAATTGAGGCTGTTCCGAAATTTGACATTTTGGAACAGCCTCAATTAGCAAGAACTTATTTTTTCAGATCACTCCACAGAGGTACCGGTTCATTGTCCGTGTCATCTATATGATTGCCCTCAAGATACTTCTTGGTTTCTTTGGCAATAACTCCGGAAAGAAGCAGCATGGCGATAATATTCGGAATAGTCATTAGTGCATTCAATGCATCTGCTATATCCCAAACAAGGTCCAGCGAAAGAACTGTTCCCAGGAAAGCAATGATCACATAAACTATCCGGTAAAGAATAATGCTTTTTGTTCCCAGCAGGTATTCAAATCCTTTTTCACCGTAGTAGCACCAGCCCAGAATGGTGGAAAAGGCAAAGGTAATAAGCCCGAAGGTAAGGATAAAGTCTCCGGCTACGGGGATCTGGTTAAAAGCCGATCTGGTAAGGATAGCGCCGCCGTGAAACGCTTCCACATGACCATGATGTGCAAGGGCGGAACTGATTATTACAAGGCCTGTCATAAGACAGATAACAACGGTATCCCAGAAGGTTCCGGTACTGGAAACCAGGGCCTGACGGACAGGATTTCTTGTCTGGGCGGCGGCGGCCACAATGGGAGCGGAACCCATTCCGGATTCGTTGGAAAATAGTCCCCTGGCAACGCCGTAACGGGCGGCGGTCATCATCTTGACTGCAACAAAACCTGCGGCTCCGCCTCCGGCAGCTTTTACGTTAAAAGCATTACTGCAAACAATTTGAATAGCAGGAATGATATGGGCGTAGTTGATTGCAAGAATTACAAGGCACCCCAGAACATAGATTACCGACATGAACGGAATTAACGCTTCCGAAACCCGGGCAATCCACTTTAAACCGCCGATAACTACAATGGCAACAAATATCGCTATGACAGCTCCTGTAATCCAGGGCGGTACATCAAAAGTGGATTTCATCAGGTTAGCCACCGCATTGGACTGAACACCAGAGCCTATCCCGAAAGCTGCCACTGCTGTAAAGAATGCAAAAAGAACGCCCAGCCACTTCATTTTTAGTCCCCGTTCCAGGGCAAACATTGCGCCGCCGATGATCATTCCCTGATCGTTTTTTACCCGGTACTTTACCGCAATAAGGCTTTCGGAATACTTGGTAGCAATACCGAACACACCGGTCAGCCACATCCATAGCAAGGCTCCCGGGCCGCCCAATGCAATGGCGGTTCCTACGCCGATTATATTTCCCGTACCAATGGTGGACGCCAATGCCGTTGTCAATGCGCCAAACTGCGAGACATCTCCTGTACTGTCCTTGTCGCGGGTAATCGAAAGTTTTATTCCCAATCCTAATTTACGTTGTATAAATCCCGTTCTGAAGGTTAAGAAAATATGGGTACCTACCAGCAGAATTAAAAGCGGCGGTCCCCAGAGCCAACCGTCTATGGTAGAGACGATTTCTGCAAACTTTTCCATAAGTGTTTCTCCTTTGTCTTACACTGCAAAATGTGTAAAAGTGTTCATATAATAGATAAATTTAAAAGAAATTGCAATATAAAATCCGCCCTCCAGTAGAGGTATGCTTCTGCTGTTAATTTTCTGTTTTTTCCGGGTTTGAGAGGAATTTTCTGAGCACTTCAAGAACTTCGTCAATGTCTATGGGTTTGCCTACATGGCTGTTCATTCCGGCTGCCAGGCATTTTTCTACATCTTCTTTAAATACATTGGCTGTCATTGCAATTATCGGGACACTTGATGAATGTTCCAATAATTGCTGTTCAGCTTCAAAAGTCCGGATTTTCAATGTGGCTTCAAGGCCATCCATTTCGGGCATTTGAATATCCATAAAGATCAGGTTATAGGCTTCCGGATGGGCAGTAAAAAGCTCATAAGCTTCTTTGCCGTTTACGGCGCTTTCTATTTCCACTCCTGTCGGTTCCAGGAGAGAGATAATAATTTCCCGGTTTATTTCGACATCTTCGGCCAACAGGATACGTTTGCCGGAAAAGTCATCTGTCTCTTTTGTTTCTTTCTTATCCTGTAACAAAGCTTCCCGGCCTATGCTTTGATTAATACAATCCGCAATTGATGAAGGAAATAGCGGTTTAAGAACAAATTTATCCACTCCCGCCTGTTTTGCTTTTTCTTCAAAGAATGTCATCTCGGAACTGGAAATAATGACTATTACGGATTTTTCCTTCGGATTGGTTCTGGCTCTTATATGTCTTGCCAGTTCCATACCATTCATTTCGGGCATTCTCCAATCCAGGAAGTAGATGTCATAGGTTCCGTTCTTTTCGATCAATTCCAGAGCGTCTTCTGCTCCGGAGGCAATATCGCAGATTATGCTGAACCATTCGGCTATCTCGCTGAAAAATTCCCGTACCGATCTGTCATCATCAACGGCAAGAATCCTGATATTATTCCAGTCTACCCCCGGGTTAAGAAGGCTTTCGTGCTGACGTTCTTTTCCAATTTGCAGTATCACGGTAAAGGTAAAAGTGGCACCTTTTCCGCTTTCCGATGTTACCCATATTTCTCCGTTCATCATTTCGACGATGCGTTTGGATATTGCCAGTCCCAAACCGGTGCCGCCGTATTTCCTGGAAGTGCCGGAGTCGGCTTGTGCAAATGATGTAAAAAGCCTTTTTTTCTGTTCTTCGGTAATTCCGATACCGGAATCTGTAACGCTTATCCTGAGTGTGCATTTCTCGCCAATTTGCTCAATTTGTCTGGTATCAATATGAACGGAACCGCTGTCAGGGGTAAATTTAATTGCATTGGAAACAAGGTTGGCAATTACCTGGGAAAGCCGCTGATCGTCTCCGATCAGAACAGGGGGAACATTTTGATCAATATGTATGGAAAGCTCCTGTCTTTTTTCATCAGCACGGAAACTGGAAACAGTTACCACCTTTTGGAGCATTTTTTCATAATTGAATTCAATGGGAGACAGTTCAAATTTGTTTGCTTCAATTTTTGACATATCAAGGATGTCATTGATTACCCCCAAAAGATGATTGGAAGCCTCTTCGATTTTATTTAAACAATAGTTCTTTTTCTCTATTTCGCCGGAATTTTTGGCGATTACCGTCATGCCTATTACAGCATTCATTGGCGTACGCATTTCATGACTCATATTGGACAGGAAGTCTGTCTTGGCCCTGCTGGCATTTTCCGCTGTTTTTAGAGCGGCATCCCGTTCGTTTTCACGAAACTTTCTGGCTGTTGTTCCTGCAATAACACTTGCAATGGTACTGACCAATTGGCGATCGCTTTCGCTCCATATCCGCGGGCCTCTGCAGCACTCTACAGACAAAATTGCCCAGAATACTCCGTCTACATACAAAGGCGCCCATACAAATGCCGTTACTCCTGCAGCTTTCATGCAATGATATTTGCTGTCTGCTTCAATGTCGTTGCAAAAAAGGGTAATGATATCTATACCTGGATTAATTGTGGGAAAAGTGTTTTTAATCAGGGCATTAAGATTCGATACATCCGGTAATGCAAATTCGCCTTCCATCCTGCTCCAGTAATAGGCCGGCTTTTCTATATAGTAATTCTTTTCGGCTATGCCAATTACCATGCGATCGACGTCGAGGAATTGTCCTGTTGTTTGGAGGGTTTCTTTTATAAGACTTTCTATTTTTCTGTCAGAAATAAAGCTCCCCGCCAGGGATGACATTAATTCCTGTTGTTTTAGCTGCTTTTTCAGTTTTTTCTCATTTTTGGTATCAATGTAAAAACTGCTGAAGCCGCAGACAATGGTAAAAGCCATCGCAGAAATCAACAGGAAAGAAAATCCCCTGATCCTTTTTCTTATGGAGACGAGCTGTGTATCGCTTATATCTACTCCGACAATTATATTTGTCTGGCCATACGAACCGATCAACGGGGCATATGCTGAAAGTACACTTTCATCGCTTGTTGAATATTTTTCCAGTTCTGTTGTTACCGCCGTTTGTTTTTCTAGCGCTTCCCTTACAGCGTTTTCCATGGGAATTGGCTTGCTGTTTAATGTGTATGCGTTGTTGCTTGGATCATTGTCTACAATGGGCTGAACAGTTCCGTTGTTTTTTGAGTAATAGTAATAAACATAAAGAACATCATAATTTTCTGCAAAGTCTATAAGCCTTGAACGAATCTCGTTATATAACGGGTTGTTCATATCTTCGGGGTTACGCAATTTTTCCAGTTCTTCCGCCCCGGCTATTGTTACAGCCGAACGAACCAAAGCAAGAAGCCGTTCCCTCAGGTTTTCCCGGAAATGAGAAGTAAATGAGTCTATAAGTATGGCCGTATTGACAGTAATGATCAGTACAGCCATGGCGGCTACCGAAAACAGTATAACTGCCAGGTTTCTGGTTTTCTTTTTTTTCGGCTTATTCACCATACTCATATAAAGCTGTTCCAAAATGCAGATTTTGGAACAGCTGTTTTTGATCTTTCCCTATCAGGCAAATTTAGCGATAGGGATAAATGTATCTGTCTTCAGGGCCGCTCCTCCGACAAGGGCGCCGTCTATGTTTTCCTTGGCCATAAGCTGGGCAGCATTGTCAGGCTTAACCGACCCCCCGTACTGGATAATCATTTTTTGTGCTGCCATTTCTCCGTAAAGTTTGCCGACTACCTGCCGTACATAGGCATGTATTGCATCGGCATCTTCCGGAGTGGCGGTTTTACCGGTTCCTATGGCCCATACTGGTTCGTATGCAATAACCACCCGGCTTAGGTCTTCGGCGCTTACTCCTTCAAGCCCTTTAATGGTTTGGGTTTCACAAACCGCTTCCGCCTTTCCGGCTTCGCGTTCTTCCAGCAATTCACCGATGCAGAGTATTACCTCAAAACCGTGGTGCAGGGCAAGCTTTACCTTTTTGTTGATAAGTGCATCATCTTCTTTGTAATTATGCCGTCTTTCGCTGTGTCCCAGGATAATTGTATGGACACCTAAATCCTTAAGCTGGAGTACCGATACTTCCCCGGTATGAGCGCCCTGTTCTTCCGGCGCACAGTTCTGCGCTCCCAGAAGTACATTTGTTCCTTTGACAATAGGAGCAACCGTTTCGATTAAGGTAAAGCTTGGTGCAATAAGGTACTTGTGTTTTCCGTCTTTCAGTGCTGTTACCAAAGCTCCGGCAAGTTCAGCAGCTTCCGCACGGGTTTTATGCATTTTCCAGTTTCCTGCGATATAATATGATCTGCTCATGCTCCCTCCTAAATTTATCTCTCGCAAAGTGACCAAAAAAACCTATGTTTTTTTTGGTCTAACCTCGGCAAACTTCGATGCCGGGGAGTTTTTTGCCTTCCAGCAATTCCAGCGATGCTCCGCCGCCGGTGGAGACATGGCTCATTTTGGATGCAAGGTTAAATTTATTCACTGCGGCCACAGAGTCGCCGCCGCCTACTACGGTGATCGTTCCCTTGCCGGTTGCATCCGCTACCATTTTGGCCACTTCTTCGGTACCTTTGGCAAATGCGTCGAATTCAAAAACGCCGACCGGTCCGTTCCAGACTATGGTTTTGGCTTTATCAAGGACTTCTTTGTATTTGGCAAGGGTCTTTGGTCCCACATCCAGGCCGATAAGGTTATCACTCAAATCCTGACTGTCTACCTGTACCGGTGCAGCGGATGCGTCGAAGGTTTCCGCTCCCACCTGATCCACAGGCAGGATTATTTCCGCTCCGGCTTTTTTTGCCGCTTCCAGAATGCTTTTGGCAGTATCAATTTGATCATCTTCCACCAGGGATTTTCCTATTTTGTGTCCCTGTGCCTTAAGGAAGGTATAGGCCATACCGCCGCCAATAACCAGTGCGTCTGCGTTTTTTAGAAGGCTTTCCAAAACGGCAATTTTGCTGGATACCTTTGCTCCGCCGATGATCGCAACCAATGGTTTAACAGGGTTTGTTACAATGGGTTCCAGAAACTGAACTTCTTTTTCCATTAAAAAACCCGCAACGGAAACAGGTGTAAATTTTGCAATGGATGCTGTAGAAGCATGGTCACGATGCGCCGTGCCGAATGCGTCGTTTACAAAAAGATCCCCATAACCTGCAAGTTCTTTTGCAAGCTTGTCCCTGTCGGTCGCTTCTTTGCTGGTTTCTTCTTTGTGAAACCTGGTGTTTTCCAGCATGATAACCGTGCCGTCTTTTTGGCTTTCGATAAATGCTTTTTTATCGTAACAACTGTCCTCTCCGGCAAAGATCACGGGCTTACCCAGCTTTGTTTCCAAATAGGCAGCAACGGGGGCCATACGGTGTTTCCCTTTGATGTAGGCATCCATGTCAAAACTCTTGCCGTCTTTTTCTGCCTTTTCTTTGGCTTTTTTGGCGTCTTTATCGGGATCTCCCAGATGGCTCATCAGGGTCAGGGTTTTTACGCCCTGGTCAAGAATGTACTGAATGGTCGGCAGAGCCGCAGTAATGCGGGTATCGTCCTGTACCACGCCATCTTTCATGGGAACATTAAAGTCTACACGCATAATGATCCGTTTGCCTTTTAAGTCAACGGATTTTATTGTTTTGATCATTATTGATTTCCTCCTTTTTTACCATTTCCCAAATTACCTCACGCAAAGTGACCAAAAAAGCCTATGGCTTTTTTGGTCTTGGAGTTTTTTCACAGAAAAAACTCCACCTGAAGCATTTTCAAAACTTTGCGTCTTTGCGAGAAAAAAACAGATTACTTTTTACTGTCGATGTATTTCAGGAGGTCAATAATCTTGTTGGAATAACCCCACTCGTTGTCGTACCAGGATACTACTTTAAAAAACCGTTTTTCCCCGGGCAGGTTGTTCTGCATGGTTGCAAGGCTGTCGTAGATCGAAGTGTTGGTGTTGTGAATAATGTCGGTGGAAACAATCTCGTCTTCCTGGAACTGGAGTACTCCCTTTAAATAGGTTTCAGAGGCTTTCTTAAAAGCACTGTTGATTTCTTCTATAGAGGTATCCTTTACTGTGCGGAAAGTCAGGTCTACAACAGAACCGGTAGGGGTGGGAACCCGGAAGCTCATACCGGTAAGTTTACCCTTGGTTTCGGGAAGCACTTCGCCGACAGCTTTGGCTGCGCCTGTGGTCGAAGGGATAATATTGATAGCCGCTGCACGGCCTCCGCGCCAGTCTTTTTTGGAAGGACCGTCAACGGTTTTCTGTGTCGCCGTGTAGGAGTGAATCGTCGTCATAAGACCGGTCTCGATGCCCATTCCTTCTTTAAGAAGTACATACACAATGGGGGCCAGACAGTTTGTTGTACAACTGGCATTGGAAATTACATGATCATTGGCAGGATCGTACTTGTCGTTGTTAACGCCCATTACAAAGGTCTGGATCTTTTTGTCTTTGCCCTTTGCCGGAGCGGAGATAATTACCTTTTTGGCTCCTGCTTCCAGGTGGCCATAAGCATTGTCGCCGGTAAAAAGGCCGGTTGATTCAATTATGTATTCAACGCCCAATTTACCCCAGGGCAGGTTCTTTAGCTCTCTTTCTGCCATTACACATTGGATTTCATGGCCATTAACTACGAGAATATCGTCTTCTTCGGCACCCGCACTCTTTTTGGTCTTGATATCTGCCGTCATCTGACCCTGTGTTGAGTCGTATTTAAGCTGATATGCAAAATATTTGGCATCTGTGGTTATATCCGTCACGGCAACTACATCAATTTTGTCTTTACCGAGCAGTCCCTGGCCTACAATGGACTGGAAAACGAGACGGCCAATGCGGCCAAAGCCATTAATTGCAACTTTCATTAAGAAAACCCCCATTATAATATTTTATTACCCCCATAATATAGAAAAAACCTGGATTATGCAAGTATATTGACATTCATTGCCATTTTTCGATAAAATTTTCTACAGAATTTGTGGCCAAAGGAACTGCACAGCCAACCAAAACTGGTTATGTTGCTCAAATGCTATTGGATTCTATGGTTAAGGCCATATTTTTTTATGGATTAGGAGGGTTTTTTTATGTCAAGTCAAAGCGAACGCCCCCAATGGGCCACTAATATTGGCTTTATTTTGGCGGCGGCCGGATCCGCTGTAGGTTTGGGAAATATCTGGAAATTCCCCGGTAAAGCCTACGAAGGCGGCGGAGCAGCGTTTCTTATTATTTATCTGGCAATTGTCGCCATTGTAGGTGCAACGGTAATGTTGGCCGAATTCACAATGGGCCGCCACACAAAGAAGGATACCATCGGCACATACGCCAAACTGCGTTCCGGGTGGAAAGGTTGGGGGATTTTGGGCGTTGTTACCGCCTTTATTATCCTTGCCTATTATTTCCAGGTAGGCGGCTGGGTCATGTATTATGTATTCAGCTATATATTTAATTCTGCAACAGTCTTTGAAAACCCGCTGTTTTATTTCTATGGTTTGCTGGGTTATGATGCAGCAAACGGAACAACATTCTTCCCCTTAATGGGCGCCATTGTCTGCCCGCTGCTTTTCATTGGGCTTACGGCATTTATTGTTATCCGCGGAGTTGAAAAAGGCATCGAGAAATTCAATAAAATCGGCATGCCGGCCCTGGTTGGCCTCCTTGTTATTTTGATGATACGTGCAGTAACACTGCCCGGCGCCGGTGAAGGCGTAAAATACATGCTGACTCCGGACTTTTCCAAGGTAACCGGCGAAACGTTCCTGATTGCACTTGGACAGGCGTTCTTCTCCCTCTCCCTTGGTATGTCAATTATGATTACCTACGGTTCTTATCTCCGTAAAGAAGAAAACCTTGCCAAAAACACCGCTCTGGTATGCGGCATGGACACCCTGATCGCCTTCCTCGCAGCTTTCATGATCATCCCCGCAGTTTTCGCAACTATGGGTGCAGAAGGAGTAGGTAAGGGCGGCGGTTTTGCTTTTGCTTCTCTCGCAGTGGTATTCCAGAGCATGCCTGCAGGTGCGCTCTTTGGCGTATTGTTCTATCTGCTGTTGTGGTTTGCCGCCATGACTTCTGCCATATCACTTTTGGAAGGCCAGGTAGCTGCAGTGTCGGAACAAAAGGGCTGGGATCGTACAAAGACCACAATAGGAATGTGTGCGGCCATGTTCGTGATTGGTATTTTCTATACCATATCCCAGGCTTCGGTGAATCTTAAAGGTGTCTGGCTTGATGCCAGCGGTGTAGCGTTCCCTGTCCTTGGTGATTTTATGGAATTCCTTACAGACCGTCTCTTAATTCCGATCAACGCTCTTACTGCCTGTATCCTGGCCGGCTGGGTCTGGGGTTCCAAGAACGGTATAGAAGAAGTGCGGCAGGGCGGCAAATTCCCGTTCAAGCTTGCCAGTGCATGGGATGTATCGGTAAAAGTTGTAGCCCCAATCGCAATCATCATCATCATCATCTTTGGTCTGTTCCTGGGTAGAGCTATCAGCTAATACAACGACGGCTTATTCAAGACCGTACATAAACGGAGCCATCTTATCACTTTTTAAAGTGGTCAGATGGCTTTTTTTTCATTTTTTTGTTATGTTATAATAAGGATAAATACAAAATAACAGGAGTTAATATGCTTGTTTCTCAAGTGATGACCAAAAATCCGGTATATATCGATCCTGATTCCTCGTTAATTGAAACACAATCATTAATGGATAAAGAAAAGATCAAGTATTTACCGGTGTTGGATAAAAACAATACCCTGGTTGGGATTATTACAAGAGAAGACCTGGCAAAGGCCGGCCCTTCCGGCGCTACCACGCTGGACATGTATGAAATCAGTTACCTCCTTTCCCAAATGAAGGTTTCGGAAGTAATGATTAATAAGGTTATTACTGTCGATGAAAATGAAACAATAGAAGAAGCTGCCCGGATTATGGCTGACAAGGGCATAGACTCGCTCCCTGTTATGAACTGTTCTGTACTTGTCGGGATTGTTACCGATACCGACCTGTTCAACTTATATCAAAATATCTTCGGCGAACGTCATAAAGGAGTGCGGGTAATTATTACCGTAGACGAAAAACCCGGTCAGATAGCTGCAATTGCTACAGCCATTTCTGAAAGGGGAGGAAATATTGTATCGTTTGTATCTTGTGAAGGAGAAGATGTCGCTCACCGCCGGGATACGATAAAAGTAAAGGGATTAACCAAAGATGAGCTGGAAATGATCATAAAAAGAATTCCCGGTGTTGTTCTGGATGACATACGAGAGTAATTAATCCATATTGAATAAATTTTAATTTTCGGATATAATGTTTCCATGAGCCTTAATGCAGGGAATAAACGGCTAAAGAGTGTTCTTCTGGTTTATTTAATACTTGCCATAACAGGTTCATTTGCCTTTTCTACAGGTCAGTCATTTTCGTATGAAAAAATTAACAATGACATTCTGGGATCAGGCCGTAATATTTCCTCAATAACCCATATAATTGATTGGCTGGCTGAAGATACACCGGTAATCAGCAAAGCGCATAAATATTCAAATACCCCGTTGCGCAGCGGATTACTTCGTATATTTACCCTTACAGGAACAATCGGCATAGCCATGTTTCTTGTAAAATCGAATTTTTCAATGATCAAAAATACCACTTTTTTGACTGTTAATTACCTTGTTCCGCTGAAACTCCGCATTTGATACCGTTCTTTTTTATTTAATTCTTTTCTCATAAAAAGCCACAGTACAATTGTGTAAATGAAAGGAGTATCAGCATGGGAAAATCATTAAGCGATATTTTTGACGTGCGATCGATCAAGCTGGATTTTGACGGCAAAACAAAAGAGTTGGCGTTGACCGAACTTATTGATTCAATATCGGTTTTACACCCTGAATGCAACCGCAAAGAACTGTTTACAGCGATTATGGAACGTGAAAAAAAGATGAGTACGGGAATCGGAAACGGAGTTGCCATACCGCATACCGGCTGCAAGGGGATCGCCAACATGAGCGGTGCAATAGGTGTATCAAAACAGGGCATAGACTATGGGGCTTTGGATCAAAAACCCGTTCACATAGTTTTTTTGTTTGCAACAAGCGAAAAAGCGGACGAAAACCATCTTCGTGTATTAAACCTTATTTTTAAATTGGCAATGTCAAAGGAGTTTGCATTAATAAAAAACGCAAACAATGCGGAGGAAATACATGCAATTCTCTCTCAGGTACATTTATAACAAAAGGAGTAACACACGATGAGAAAAAGCGAAGTTGTTTTATGGGTTATTCTTATTGCCGGAACGATAGTTTTTTTATTTTGTATAATATAAGGTTTTAGCATAACGGCATTTATTCCGCATAGACAATTTCTACCCCGTTTTGCTGGAGCAGGGTTTCCCACTGTGAACTGAGTTTTTGATCGGTAACGAGTATGTGAATCTGGGGAAACGAACATATCCTGTAAAATGCCGGACGATCAAATTTGGTATGATCACACAGGAGTATTACTTCCTGCGATACAGACATCATCTTTTTTCTTACTTCCGCTTCAGCAGCGGAATAATCCATGGCGCCGTGGCTTGACCACATTCCCGTACAGGAAAAGAAAAGCTTCGATCCCCAGTAATTGGTTACATTGGTTTCCGCCTGATTTCCCACCATGGAAAGTGAATGCTTGCGGAGTTTTCCGGATATACCGTATACATCCACATTGCCCAGTGCGGAAAGGTCGGTCATGGCGCGGATTCCGTTGGTAATAACGGTCAGAGCTTTTTTTTCCAAAAAATAGCTTGTTAACTCTTTTGTTGTTGTAGAGGAATCCATAAAGATCGTATCCTGATCGGCAATAAACCGTGCAGCTGTTGCAGCAATCTTTTGCTTTGCTTCTTTCTGTTCAACTTCCCGGACTATTAACGGAATTTCTTCGATAACGCCTTCAACAAGTACCGCCCCTCCGTAAGTACGCTTAACCAGTCCTTGTTGTTCCAGTTTTTCCAGATCCCGCCGTATACTTGCCGTACTGGTTGTAAAAAGGCCGGAAAGATTATTAATGCTGACCGCTTTTTCCTTGTATAATATGTCTCTGATAGCGTTTTGTCGTTCTAACGTAAGCATGATTAATTCTAACTTTATAGTATAATGCAAGGTTTTGTTAAATTCAAGAAAAATCGACAGATATTAACAATAGATTGCAAAGTTTTCTTGACATTGGGTTATTTCGATAGAATAATTATTTGATTGGAGGCGGAAGAATCCGGCGTTAAAAGCTGTATACGACAGTAAATACGAATACTGTAAAAAATACATATATGCTTTGGACAGTCCTAGTATTAAAGCAAGTTATTTTAACCCTTCAGTTTTGAAAAAACCTAAGGAATTGCAATGAAAAAGATTGGCATAGGTATTATCGGTTGCGGCTTTATGGGAAAGGCACACAGCTTTGGCGCAAAAACCATTCCACTGTATTATGACAATATCCCGTTCCTGCCCTGCCTGGTTGGGGCATGTGATGTTAATCTTGATATCGCCCTTGCGATGAAAGAAAGAAATGGTTTTGAACTTGCAACATCAAACTTGGACGAGCTTTTGTCCCGAAAAGACATTGACGTTGTTACGGTAAGTACGCCAAATGTTTTTCACCGGGACATTATTCTTGCCGCTTTGGCTGCGGGTAAGCATATCTATGCAGATAAACCCCTTGCGGCAAACTATGCACAGGCATGCGAAATAACGGACGCCTGGCAGCACTCCGGCCTTGTTACACAGGTAGCGCACCAGTTCCGTTTTTTTCCTGCAGTATTAAGGGCAAAGCAGCTTATCGACGAGGGCCGGATCGGAAAGATCATGAGTTTCCATGGCGCTTACCTTCATTCTGGTTCCATTGCCAAAGACAAACCCATCGGCTGGAAACAAGACAAAGCTATGGGCGGCGGTGGGGTTCTGTTTGATCTAGGTTCCCATATTCTGGATTTGCTTCATTATCTTCTCGGTGATTTTTCAGAACTTTTTGCGTCCACAAGAACTTTATATCCTGAACGTCCAAACGCCAAGGGTGATATGGTAAAGACAGACGCCGACGATTCAGCCTGGATCCTGTGTAAACTACCCGACGGGTCCCAGGGTATGGTAGAAGCTTCCAAAATCTATACCGGATCCAACGACGATTTCCGCTTCGAGATTTACGGTGATAAGGGCGCTATCCGCTTTGATTCGAACTTTCCCAACTTGCTGGATTTCTTTGATAACCAGGAACCGGAAAAACCCCTGGGCGGAACACGAGGTTATTTGAAAATAGAAACAATGAGCGCCTTTGAAAAACCCGGCGGCGCTTTTCCTCCTTCTAAATTTCCCCTCGGCTGGATTCGTTCCCATGTACATTGTTTTTACAGTTTTCTTAATAGTGTCTACAACGGAACGCCGGCCACTCCGTCCTTTGAAGACGGAGCTTATATATTGAAGCTTTTGGAAGCTTCGTATGCTTCTGCGGAAAAGGGTACATGGGTTACGCTGTGAATGAGACCTTTCAGAAAGCCCTTGCCGCCTCCGAAACATCGTGTTCCGTGCAAGTCCATGAATACAGTGAACTTCCGGTTACCGCCCTGGTCTTTTCTCCGGAACTGATAAATGCCTGTGCAACCAATGCCTGCGGCAATTACAATGCAACCTGGACATGCCCGCCCAATTCGGGAACCATAGAAGAACAGCGAAAAAAAATTCTTTCCTTTAAAAACGCTTTTGTTTTTACCACAAAACATGATTTGGAAGATTCTTTTGACTATGAAGGAATGACAAAGGGGAAAGAACTGCATACAGCATTAACGCTGGAATTCCGAGACAGGCTGGGGAATACATTTCCGGTTTACGGCGCCGGAAGTTGCCCGATATGCAAGGATGTGGCTGGGCAGTACCGTTGTGCTTTTCCCGATCCTTGTCCGTTCCCTGAAAAAAAGATCGGTTCCATTGAAGCGGCGGGAATCAATGTTACGGAGTTAAGCAAGGCGGCAGGTATTATGTATAATAACGGCCCCAATACAGTAACGTATTTTTCCATGGCACTGTATTAGTATAATTTCCGGGTTTAGAATAAAGCTCGACTAATCAGAATATACAGTGTATATTGAAAATATATATTGTAGAGGAAGGAGCAGAGTATGGCTGAAGCGAATTTTGGCGAGTTGTTTAGCGAAATCTCGGAGCTACTTCAAAAAGGAAAAGCCAAAGATATTGTAACTTCGGTTCAGAAAGGGCTGGATGCCGGAGCATCTCCCGGAGATATTCTGGAAAAAGCTTTGATGGAAGGTATGAATATAGTTGGCGGAAAATTCAAACGGAACGAAGTTTTTGTGCCGGAAGTTCTGATAGCCGCCCGTGCTATGAACAAAGCAACCGAGACACTTAAACCTCATCTTGCAAAAGCAGGCATAAACCCTGTAGGCAAGGCGATCATCTGTACGGTCAAAGGGGATCTCCATGATATAGGGAAAAACCTTGTCAGGATGATGATCGAAGGTAAGGGTATTGAAGCGATTGACCTTGGTGTCGATTGTGATGCACAGAAAATTGTTGATACGGTTAAGGAAACAGGGGCTAAAGTAGTCTGTCTTTCTGCGCTCCTTACCACTACCATGACTTCCCAGAAGGATGTTATCGACGCATTAAAAAGTGCCGGGATCCGCGACAGTGTAAAGGTAATGGTCGGAGGCGCTCCGGTAACGCAGGGCTTTGCCGATGAAATCGGTGCAGACGCCTATACTGCCGATGCGGCGAGTGCTGCGGAAGTCTGTAGAACTTTTTATTCATAGCAAACGACGTCACGATGGCCGTTGTGATAATGCTTTTACATGAGACCTTGCAGCCTTGAAACTATTTGTGATATACTCTTCTTATGTCTGATATTACAGAAAATCCGGTCGAAAATACCATATCTGAAAATACTATCGTAGAAAAATACCTTGTTTTTACTGTCCGGGAAAAACGGTATGCATTGCTGTCCAAAACAATAAGCGAAGTAGCGGCTCTTGAAAAAGTTTTTCCTTTACCGCTGGTTCCGGATTATGTACGGGGCATTATTAACCGGTATTCCGTACCTTATGCGCTTATTGATTTAAGTTTTCTCCTGTTCAATGATATTTCAAATGCGCGAAAAGTGATTGTTCTTAAAGAAGATGTAGATAAACTGGCCCTTCTTATTGATGATGTAGTGGATATAGCCGATCTTCCTTCGGACAAATTAATGAAAATTGAACAGGAAGAAACCGCTCTTGTTGGTTCGGTAAATGCTTTCTTTGAATGGAAAGATTATCATGTTTTTTGCATAGAAATCGGGGAGCTTGTCAGCCGTATTAAACAGGACTTTGAACAAAAGGAATCTTAATATGTACCCCTTTGGGCTGCGAACGTAAGGAAATTGTTTATAATTGAGGTTATTCCAAAATCTGACATTTTGGAACAGCCTCACTATTACCGCCAGGAGGCGGTATGTATATGCGGTATTTTATATGCACTCTGGACAAGATAAACTTAGGCATTCCTGCGGAAAGAACGGAGCGGATTATTCCGGTTACCCGGATACAAACAGCAGTATTTGAAACAGAAAACGATAATGATAACGACAACCGGAAGGCTTTTATTTCCCTGCCGCTGTTGTTTCTGCAAAATGATTCTGTAACTCCACATGCACATACCGCGTTAAGCGGTGAACTTACATCAAATTCCTTATGCTCGCCGGTAACGGCGCCGTGGCCCGAAGGGATGCACGGGGTTGTTCTTAAAGCTAATGACGGAACTGAAACTCCCAAAACAGTGCTGCTGACCCCCCGGATTGATATAGATTTGGAGATACCCGAAGAAGATATTCATAGCCTGCCGGAAGCTTTTGTTGGTTTTTTCAGGTATTTCAAGGGAGTTTATTTTACGGAAGATAGAATAATTCTGATTCTTAATATAAAAAAATTAATGGAAAAATACAATGATTAATACACTTATTGTGGATGACAGCGCCCTTGTAAGGGGCATTATCCGGGATTTTCTTGAAGGTGACAGTGAATTTAAGATCATTGGAGAGGCTGCGGATGGGGAAGAAGGCGTTCAGAAAATATTGTCTCTGAATCCTGATCTTGTAACCATGGATGTTCAAATGCCCAAGATGAGCGGTCTTGAAGCAATTGAAACGGTGTTGAAGAAAATCTCTGTTCCAATTGTTGTAATTACCAGCCTGGATACGGCTAAAATAGCCTATGAAGCAACCCTTAAAGGAGCATTGGAATTTTATTCCAAGGAAACATTTACATCGTCATTAAGTCCCGCAAAACAGCAGCAAATTTATGAAACCCTTAAACGGATTAGCGGTATTAAGGCCGCAAAAAAAGTTTCTTTTGCTGAACCGGTATTGGTAAAGCAGCCAGAAAAACGGCAAATCAATACGGTAGTTTTGGCTTCGTCCACAGGCGGCCCAAAAGCACTGTCGCAGTTTTTTTCGCTTCTTCCGGGTGATTTTCCTGTGCCGATTGTGATTGTTCAGCATAATTCATCTGGATTTGACAAGAATTTTGCCCAATGGCTGGATACGTTTACGGCTTTGAATGTTAAGCTGGCCGAAGAAGGAGAAATCCCCATGCCCGGTACGGTATATATCGCCCAAACTGATAAACATCTTATGCTGCGTTCAGGAAACGCGCAGAACTGTTATCTGTGTTATAACGATGATGAACCGGAAAACAATCAAAAGCCAGCGGCGGATGTTTTGTTCAGAACGGCGGCGGATAGCCTTAAAAAATCGGTTATTTCCGTGGTACTTACCGGTATGGGTAACGACGGCGCTGCGGGAACACAGAAGATTCGGGAAATGGGAGGCATTACCCTTGCTCAGGATGAAGAAAGTTCACTTATCTACGGTATGCCAAAAGCTGCTGCAGAAACCGGCTGTGTAGATATGGTGCTGCCGCTGGAAAGAATACCCGAAGAACTGGTCAGGCTTATAAAATGACCAATTCTCTCAACAGGACGGCAGAAGAATGGTTCGGGATTAAAGCGGACCCCGGTGATGTAAAAAAATTGCAGGAATATATAAATAAAACCTACGGCGGAATAACTCCCGATATACTAAATAAGGTTTTTTCTTCCGGAGAAGCAACGGATTTTCTTACGGTTAATGAAACTTACTTTTTCAGAGAACCCGCACATTTCGCTTTTCTTTATGATTTGCTTCCTTCTTTTGAAAAAACGGGGATAGAAATATGTTCTGCCGCAGTTTCTGCCGGTTGTGAAGCTTACAGTATTGCAATGCTGATTGAGTCGTATAACAAAAGCGCCGCCCGGCCCCTTGCATACCATATTGACGCATTTGACATTGATCCAAATATTATAGAAACAGCCTGCCGGGGTGTTTACAATAGCCGTTCTCTTCGGGAAGATGGAAGTTGTTTCCGGTACATGACAGAGCCGTACCTCGAAAAACTGGAAGACGGGTACCAAATAAAGGGTATTTTAAAAAAGAATATTAGATTTTTTGTACATAACCTCATGGACAAATTTCCTCCGAAAGAGTATGACATCATTTTTTTCAGGAATGCCTTTATTTATTTTACGTCCCGGCACAGAAGCCGGGTTCTTTCAAATCTTTCTGCGGTTTTAAAAGCGGACGGAATCCTCTTTTTGGGAGTGTCGGAAACTGCGGGAGTATATCATGACGGGCTTGAAGGAAAAAACCGCAATGAGGTGTTTTATTTTCAAAAATCCGTGTCCGGAAGAGAACCGCATGAACTTTCGTTTCCGACGCCTGATTTTACCTGTTCGGCGGAAAAGCCGGAAAAGGATACTTCCGATCATGCGCTGTCCGCAAAAAACCGGGGACAAACTGCTTTGGAAACGGATTTTACTGCGGAAGAAAGCCAAAAAACGGTAAAGCCGCGGAAACAGCGGCAAAAAGAACTATGCTTTGACATTTCCACAGTGGGAAATATATTATCTTGTGATGAAAAATCAACAGAGCTAACCGGGCAAATTCAGCGGATATTGCAGGATAATTCCTTTCCGGAAGGGTTAGATGGAAATGAATTGGTAGTTTCGGTTCTTCATTTGCTTAAAAAGGGGAATTTTTCGGGTGCCGGTGCTGTACTGGATTATTTGGAAATACTGGATGATTCATCAATGACGGCATTTTTAAGGGGAGAATACTTTTTTTATCAGGATTTATTTACAGAAGCGGAATTGTATTATAGAATTTCACTGATTAAAAACGATGTTTTTTGGCCGGCAGGATACCGGCTGTCTTCCTTGTCTTCTGTGGGGGTATTAAAAAAATACCGGGTAGAAAAAGCTTTGGAAGGTCTTCACCGGGGACGGGATTTACAGTATGAAGTTTTTATTGGGGGTTTTTCCCCGGATTATTATATAAGTGTGCTTTTGAAACAAAAAGCAGGATAGGAGGAAAGATGTTTTTTTCCAAGTTAAAGATTTCCACTAAACTTTTCATCTCCAGCGCTGTGTTTTTAATACCCGTTGCTGTCATGCTTTTGTTTATCAGTTCCATTACTGTCGGAATGATTAGAAGAAGCGGTAATGTCCGGAACGGAATAGACTCTCTTAAGCCTGCTGTAGTAGTTATGCAGAATTTGCCCGAATATCTTAATGTTTATATGGGCCTGGAACAGGGAGATTTAAGGCGTCTGGACGACCAAATCAGTGCGGCCGCTAAAACTCTGGATAATGAGATGAAGTGGTACAGTAAAAATGAAAGGGAACAGGCTGCTTTTTTATCCGATTGGGAGTCACTTAAAAAAATCGAAAAAAATGACGAAATGTTATATCAAAAATATCTGGATTATGTCCAGTCTGTCAGGGATCTGATAAACTTGATTGGAGAACGTTCCCGGCTGATCCTGGTTAATGATATTACAACATATTTTTATGTTTCATCGGCGCTTTCCAACATACCGGAAGCATCCATACGTCTGATTAATATTGGAAATCTTGTCCGTAAAAACCTCTTTGATGCAGAAAATGTAATCGAACGGTGGAACATTGAACTTGCAGAAGCCCAGGCTCAGGGACGCAGGCTTTCGGCAAGACCGTTTGATGGTGATCCCCGGAATATTACTTTAAATATGTTTGTTTCCACTGAGTTTCAGCTTATACGGAACAGTAATCTTTTGTTTGAATCGGACAGGGAAAGAATCAGCGGCAACCTGAAATCTGCAATGGAAGAAGATACCAGGCTTGCAGAGGAATTTGAGGATTTTGAGAAAAAACTGGAAAAGTATCAGGATACCGTTGGGATTTTGGCCGGACAGTACGGAAGAATGTCTGGTTCCAGTACACCAAACCTCTGTACAGCCGCCGAATTTCTGGAAACCCTGTCCCACTTGAATACCGATCTGTCACTGCTGTGGGCAGATACTTTTGTCCATCTGGACACATTAATGCAGCGCAATTCGGCAAAAGCACGGGGACAGTTGCTTTGGTATCTTTCAATAGTTGTAATTTCGCTGGTATTGGCTTTGGCTTTTGTAGTGTTAATAACAATGGATATTAATCGTTCGGTAAAAAGCCTGAGGACGCTGTTTAAGGGGTTGAACGAAAACGATTTAACGCTGTATTTGCAGATTAATTCCAAAGATGAATTCGGCGAATTGATGGTAGCATTTAATGGATTCCTCGATGTACTTCGTTCCACATTCGGAAGTTTTAAGCAAAGTGCCCAACTGGTTTCCAATTCGGTTTTTGATCTTTCTTCATCATCAAAAGAAATTACCACAACCGCCAATGAACAGTCTGCCAGTGTTTCCGAGATTGTCAGTACAATGGAAAGCAGCAAGAATCTTTCCGAACAGATCGCTTTTAAAACCACCGAAGTAGCCGGCCTTGCCATAGAGACTCAGGAATTGAGCAGCAAAGGCGCCGATCTCAGGGAAGCGAACCAGAGCATGATGGAAGACATCCGGAAACAAAACCAGAAAATTATTAATGAAATACGGAATCTGTCGGATATGATTATCAGAATCAGCGAAGCAATCCGGATTATTGACGGCATAGCGGATCAGACAAAGCTGATTGCTTTTAACGCATCTCTTGAAGCGTCTTCTTCCGGCGAAGCGGGAGCGCGATTCTCTGTGGTTGCCTCGGAAATCAGGCGCTTTGCCGATAATGTGGTTGAATCAACAAAGGAGATAAAGCAAAAAATTGAAGAAGTGCAGGGCGCTTCTCAGACTCTGATTGCTGAAGCCAACAATGGTTCCAAGCAAATCGAAATCGGTTATGAGAGAATGAGCGAACAGAAAATTGTGTTTGAGAATATTGTTGATAATTCTCAAAATGTAGCAACACGTTCTCAGCAAATATCTAATCTCAGCAAACAACAGGAGCTGGCTTCATCACAGATTTTCAGCGCTCTTAAGGAAATCTCCGCCGGGGTAAAGCAATTTGTGATTGCCACTTCTTCCACTTCCAAGATTGCCGAAAGTTTAAACGGCATGTCTGAAGAATTAAAGGGAAAAGTGGATAAGTACCGTACTGAAACTTAAGGAGAAACGTTATGCTTGGTTATGTTCTCTTTTTTATTGCCGGAATTGTACTTATGGGAATAATTTTGATTCCGGTATTATATTCCTGTAAAAACCGAATCAACAGATTAAAAACCCAAAATGCAGAATCCGTCAAAGGAATATCTGTTTTTCGGGATAAAACAATAAAACTTGCATCCGCTGTTAATGAATCTGCCGGAGCTGTTTCCTTTTCCGGCAAGGAAGGTTTGGTTTCTGGAGGCGTCGAATCTGGCAGTATCGAAAAAATTGAAACTACCATCAGCGAAAACTCCCGGATTATCGCAGGAATTGCGGAAAAAACAAACAGCGTCGCAACAATTTCTTCCAAAATGGAAGAGGATGTGCTGCATGGATTTACCGTGCTGGAAAAAAATGTAAAAAAAATGGAGGATATTAAAGAAAAGAATTCGGGGATTATTAACGGTATTATTTCGTTAAGCAATAAGGTTAATAAAATCCGCGATATTGTACGGGTTATTAATACTATTACCGATCAGACAAAGGTAATTGCATTTAACGCAGCACTGGAAGCGGCAAGTGCGGGAGAAACCGGCAAACGTTTTGCCGTGGTTGCAGGAGAAGTAAACAGGCTGGCCGATGATATAGCCGGTCTGACACGGCAGATTCGGGAACAGGTGGAAGAAATCCAAAGTTCTTCTTCTTCGCTTATTGTATACAGCGAAGAAGGCTCTGACAGAATCGCAGAGGGTTATAAACTTATCAAGGATTTGGAAGATATTTTTAAGGAAATCAAATCCGGTGCGGAAATAACTTCCAATCAGGCTCAAACCATAACAGTTTCTACCCAGCAGCAATTAAAATCCAGTGAACAGGTTTATTCCGCCGTTACCGAAGTGTCCCAAAGAATAAAGCACTTTATCGGTTCTGCCGAAGCGGTAGCGTTGTCAGCCGGAACCTTGTCAGAGCGTACCAATGAGCTGGAACAGTTCCTGACGGAGGAAGATACAACCAAACAGGGTGATTATGGGCATAGATAAATCCAAATATATCGGCAAATTTGTCGAAGAAGGATTTGAAAACATCTCAACTGTAGAAACACTTCTTTTTGAAATAAAAGAAGGTTCTTCCGTACAGGACGATCTGGTTACCCTTATGCGGGCGCTGCATACCCTTAAAGGTTCGGCGCGAATGCTGGAATTCAGGAATATCGAAACTCTTTCCCATACCCTGGAGACGGTATTCTCCGCTTTAAAAGAAGAAAGAATATCCCTTAACGATAAAGCAGTTCGCCTCCTTCTAGTAGGTCTTGACGAGCTGAAAACAGGCCTTACCCTGATTAAATCAGGAGAACAGGATGCAGGAGAATCAGCGGTTTTGCAGAAGGAACTTACTGCGCTTTCCGCAAACGAAGATTTTACCATTCCTGCAAGGGCTTCGGTTGTACTGCCTGCCGAACCGGATGAAAAACCTGTTGTTCCTGTTCCGGAAGAAAAAGCCTTGCCCGAGGCGAAGCCTCCGGCAAAAGAAGTGAGCAATGAACAGCCAAAATCAACCCGGACAGCAGGAACGATTGATAAATCCAAATACATCGGCAAATTTGTCGAGGAAGGATTTGAAAACATCGCAACTGTAGAGGCCCTTCTTTTTGAAATAAAAGAAGGAACTTCCGTACAGGATGATCTGGTAACCCTTATGCGGGCGCTGCATACCCTGAAAGGTTCGGCGCGGATGCTGGAATTCAAAGACATAGAAGCTGTTTCCCATTCAATGGAAACGGTGTTTTCCGCCTTAAAGGAAGAGCGGATTTCACTTAACGATAAAGCTATTCGCCTCCTTCTTTCCGGGCTGGATGAACTTAAAACAGGGCTAAATAAGGTAAAATCCGGCGCTGACGATGATATTCGCAGTGATGTATTTAAAAAAGAATTTACTGCACTTTCCGCAAACGAGGATTTTACCGTTCCTCCGGCAAGTGAAGTTAAGCCATCGGTACCGGCGGCAGATGCCGAAAGTGCAAAGGCCGAAAAAAAACCGGCCGCATCGGAACAAGTATCCCCCAAAGCCGAAAAAATTGTTTCTGCCGGAAGTTCCAAACGGAATAAATTGGAAGAAGCCAAATCCGAAAGTATCAGGATTTCTCTTGAACGGATAAATGAAATTATTCACAGTATGGCGGCGCTTCAGTCTCTGGAAATTACCGCAAGAAATATCGCACGGGACACTGAAACCATAAACGAATCGTCCCGGCAGTTTTCCAGGCTTATCAGCGCCGACCAATCCTGGAATTCGCCGTTAGTACAGGAATTCCGCTCAATAGAGTTAATGGCGAGCAAGCTGGGTTCTCTGGTAAAAAATTATGCTCTGGATGTAGGCAATCACATCCGGGGCGCCTATGACAGTGTAATTTCCCTGCGAATGCTTCCCCTTTCTACGGCGCTTGATGCATATCCGCGGTTTGTTTTTACCATTGCATCGGAACTGGGCAAACAGGTACAGATAAAAATCGAAGGATCAGAAAATGAGATCGACAAAAACCTGATTGAATCATTGTCTGAAGTTTTCCTCCACATGATAAGGAATTCCATCGATCACGGCATTGAATCTCCGGAAGAACGGCGGGCTGCCGGAAAAAATGAAACCGGCCAATTGATCATTCGCTGTGTCCGGGAAAGCGGAAATATGAAGGTTACCATTACCGATGACGGAAAGGGAATTAATGTAGAGGGAATTCGCAAAAAAATTGTTGATAAAGGTTTGGTTTCCAGAGAAGCTGCCGCTACTTTTGGCGAAGAGGAACTTATTAACTACATATTCCAAAGCGGATTTTCTACCGCAGAAAAGCTTTCCAACGTTTCGGGCCGGGGAGTGGGAATGGATGCTGTCCGAAATAATATTGAGCTTATGAAAGGCAGCATTGCGATACAAACTAAGGTTGGAGAAGGTACAGTATTTATTATTTCTGTTCCGCTGTCGATGGCGTCTCTTATGGGGTTTCCTGTTGTTTCGTGCAACATGAAGTTTATTATCCCGGCCAATTTTGTAGATACGGTTATGCTGGTTGATACCAAAGACATTATAACCGTTGTGGATCGTCCCGGAATTAAATATAACGGACGGATCATTAAATTGTTTTACCTGCATCATATCCTTAAAATACATGAGGATGAAAAAAAGAATGACGGTGATTCAATCTTTGTGGTAATAGTTCAGGCTTATGAAGAAATTGTAGCCCTTGCGGTTAATAAAATAAGCAGTATGCGGCAGGTTATTCTGAAAACCATGCCGTCTTTTGTTGAACATATGGATATCTTTTCCGGAGTGGTGCTGAGCGAAGACTATGAAATGGTACCGGCTTTGCATATTCCGACGGTGATCAAAATGGCAAAGCGTACAAAAACTATCGACATGAAAAAACGGCATGTTGATTTTGAACGTATGCGAAAATCCATCCTGGTTGTGGACGATTCCCGTCCTACGCGGGATATCGAGCGGGATATTCTCGAAGCCGAAGGTTATAAAGTGGATACTGCGGCGGACGGTTCTGAAGCACTGGCAGCGGCCAAAAATGTCCAATATGATTTGATTTGTACCGATATTGCAATGCCGAATATGGATGGTTTTATGCTGACGGAAAATATACGAAAAAATGATCGTTTAAAGGATATTCCTATTATTGTTATTTCTTCCAGAACAGACGAAAAAGATCAGAATAAGGCAGCTCTTCTGGGAGCAAACCGCTATATCGTTAAAAATTCATTTAACAATCACAATTTAGTAGCCGCTGTGCGTGAATTAATCGGAGAAGCTAATGGGTAGAAAAGTATTGATTTTTGAAGATTCAGACATCTTTGCGGATATGCTTTTGGAATTCCTCAACAAGGAAGGTTATGAAACGGAGCGGGCGGAAAACGGTCTGGAAGGAATTAAAAAAGTATACAGTTTTCTTCCCGAACTAATCGTTTCTGACGTTGAAATGCCGCTTTTTAAGGGGTATCAGTCTACAAGGTTGCTTAAATCCCGGCCTGCAACCAGGGATATTCCGGTTATTATGTTTACTTCTCTGGGTGAATCAAAGGATAAATTCTGGGGTGAACAGGCCGGCGCTGATCATTATATAGAAAAAGCCCCTGAGAATTTTGCCGAACTTTCAAGGCAGATTCAGAATTTGCTGGATAAAAGTCAGCCGGTTGATTATGAAAAAATAAAAAGGGAAGGAAAAAGAATTAACGATAATTCTCTTATAGAGATGGTGAATAACCTGTTGGACAACAAGTTATTTCAGACAACTCTTATCGGGCTGCTTGCCGAATTGTCCCATAAAGTTTCTTCGCTGGAAGAGACAGTACAGGGTGTTTTTGCACTTTTACAGAATGTATGTCAGGCTGAAATATGTTCCATAATGATTAAGGATGCAGATGACAGTTTGGTTGTGTATAATGGGAACAATGCGGGATATACCGAAGAGATAACCGAAGATTTTAAGGCAATTACAATTGCTGATTTTAATACCCGTTTTTCCGATTACAAGGTTGTTTCCAAAGAAGTCTTTGATTTTCTGCCGGCTGGCGAGAAAAACAAGAGGATCGAATCCTATATAATGATTGCGCTTGCAAGTTCGGGAGAGGACTTTGCAACGGTTCATATTGGCAATTCCATTAAGGAATATTTTTCTCCGGTTATTCTGGAAAATCTTAATGTTTTTCTTTCTACAGCAGCTCCGATTGTGGCAAATGCTTTGCGCCTCCGGCAGATGGAGATTCTGCAAAAGAAAACAAGAACCGCCTTTGCACGGTATGTTCCCATAGATGTAATGGACGAGATAATTAAAAAATCGTCGGCGCAATCAAGCCAAAGTGAAACCAGAGTTGTATCTATTCTGTTTTCGGATATCAGAAGCTTTACTAAAATTTCGGAAAATACGCCGGCACAGGAATTGGTAAATTTTCTTAATAGGTATTTTTCTGTTATGGGTAATCAGATTGTCGACGAAGGGGGCAATATCGATAAGTTTATCGGAGATGCTATTATGGCGATTTTTGGCGCCCCCAAAACTCTGGAAAATTCGGCGGCAAGTGCAATCAGATCGGCGCTGCGGATGGCTAAAGCCCTTGCTACTGTTGATACAACAGGTATTACCCTGCCGGATTTCGGGTTTGATGCAGGGATAGGCATTAATTGCGGAGAATGTGTAGTCGGCAATATCGGCTTCCAGGATAAACTTGATTATACGGTTATCGGAGATACTGTTAACCTTGCTTCCCGGCTGGAAGGAATTACCAAGTATTATCATCAGTCAATTATCGTTTCGGAGAATATTTATGAAGAAGCGAAAGACCATTTTATTTTCCGGAAAACTGACAGTGTGCGGGTTAAGGGAAAAGATCAACCGGTAGGACTTTATACGGTATATGCCGCATGGCAGGGCGAAGAAGATGCGGAAACGCCAAAATCTCTGGTTATAGACAAGGAATCTTTTGATCATTACAACAAGGGACTTAAACTCTATGCCATGCGGGAATGGGAAACAGCCAAACAATATTTTTCCAAAGCTCTGTCCATTGCCGAACAGGCAGGGAAGGAAGATTACCTTTCAACAATGTACCTTGATCGAATCGCCGAGTATCAGGTTAATCCGCCGCCTTCCGACTGGGACGCAACAATAACCATGACAGAAAAGTAATTTTACTTAAAATACATATTTTCAGCAAAAGCTTTTGTAAAATCTGTTTCTGCAGCAAGATTCTCCGTATTACTGCGGGTAATAATTTCCCGGCAGTACGGTAAAAAAGTTGGATCAAAAAGACATTTTGCAGCGCCTTTTAAACTTGTATTACCGCAAACTATTGTATTTTTTTTTTCGCCGGACTTTTCTGTAAATTCCGGAGGAAGAAGGCCTACCGTTGCGGCATTGTCCGGGTTTATGTAAAATCCTAATCCTCCCGCTATGTACACCGGGCCAAGGTTTTGAATGTTTTTAAAACCTGCTCGTTTACACAGAATGGTTATTCCGGATAGTATTGCGCTTTTAGCCAGTTGAAACTGACGTATATCTTTTTGGGATACGGTAATTCCATCCGAGATCGGAAAACCTTTTTCAGCATATTCTTCCGAAAGAACACCTGTTTCATCCATTACACCGAGGTTTTTCATTACAGCAAATGCATCAATCAAACCTGCGCCGCAAATACCCCGAGGCGGAATATTATCAATGGTGGTAAAAGAGAGCGGGCCGAAATGAAAAATTTTACCGCTGCTTTTTTCTGATTTTTTTTCTTTAATGCTTATCCGGTTAATCGCCCCGGGAAGAGCGCCGATTCCACAGCTTATTTCTGCTCCTTCAAAACATGGTCCTGCTGCAGTGGAAGTGCAGAGAAGCCGTTGTTCATTTGATCTCCATAAGGCTATTTCTCCATTGGTCCCAATATCTACAAGCATGGCATTTTCTTTGTGATTTAAAATGTCAAGATAAGCCAGTCCTGAAACAATATCGGCTCCTACAAAAGCGGATATTCCCGGCAGTACGATAATACTATCAACGGAAAGGTTTAGTTCCTTTCCGGAAAAATTCCGATTTTCCAGAAATACAGGTGTAAAAGGTATTTTTCCCATGCCGGAAGGATCGGTTCCGCAAAAAAAGTGAAGCATTGTTGTGTTCCCGCTTACGCTACATTGTTTAATGCCGGATAAGCCCCATGTACAGATACAGTACTGCAGCATTTCTTCAATTTGCCGGTTAAGGGCGGTAAATAGCTCCTGGGTTTTCCCTTTTCCTGCAGCATTGATACGGCTCATTACGTCGGCGCCAAAACTTCGTTGGGCATTAAGAGCCGATATTGTTTCCAGGTTTTCTCCTGTATCCAAATCAAAAATTTCCAGTTGAACCGTAGTCGTGCCAATGTCTATTGCAACTCCGGCATTAAGGTTTTTATTTGATTTTTCTTTGTTCAATGTATTGGTTAATCCAGTGTTTGCCTCCGGTAGTTCAATGGTAATATCAGAAAGCGCTATTCCCCTGCAGGCAGGAAAACTATCGCCTGGTTTTAATTTCCCCCTTTTTTCTTCTTTAATTTTGATTTTTCCCTTTCGTAAAACAATATGGCATTTTCCGCAAATGCCGCGGCCGCCGCAAGGAGCAGAAAGTGTGATGCTGGATCGGGTCAGGGCAGACAGTATTGTCTCACAGCGAAAAGATTCACAATATCTTCCATCCTGAACAGTAATATGAAAAGTGTGGGGGAGGTTTTTTTGGCAACCGGACATGAAACAAGCATAACACCGGATCCTGTTGATGGGAAGGAGTGGGTGAATGCTGGTTTAAGAAAATTCCTGTAACAGAGTAGGTATTTATTCAGACTTTTCGTATTATGATAAACTATGGATTTGCGGGAAGTTCTTGATTTTTCCCAGTTGGAAAACCTTTTAAATTATTTTCAAATAACCACAGGTCTTGATGTTGCTCTCCATGATGCTGAAGGTATTGTTACCATTAGCTGCAGGAGACCCGGAGCCATCTGCAAAGCTGCAGGAGACTCTGAGCTTTGCCTGAAACATATCTCCGCAGGCGGAAAAAAAGCAATGGAACTTGGTGAACCGTACATCTATGCCTGCGGTTGTGCCCTTGTAATGTGTTCTTCTCCGGTTGTGTTTGAGGAAGAATTAATCGGATCCATTTCCTGCGGTCCGGCAATGCTCTGGGAGGCAGATGAGATTGCCAAAGAAGAAATTGCCAAAAAAACCGCATGCATGAATCTGCAATTGACGGAAGAACTGCTTAATGGAATTCCGTCCTGTGAATGCAGTAATATCACTGCCGCCTCACAGTTGTTATTCATAATTGTGAACAGCCTGACCAGAGAACATTCCAGATACCTGATGCAACGGGAACGGATTACAGAGCAACAGAGAGCCATTGCAAATCTTGTTCTTGAGAGGAAAATTACTGCCGCGGAACTGCGAAAAATGGAAAAACACAGCGCGCTGGCTTATCCTGCCGAAAAAGAAAAGGAATTAATCGCTTTTGTTCAGCTTGGAAAAAAACAACAGGCAGCTGCTCTTTTGAATGATATACTCGGCGTAATCTTCAGCATTGCCGAAGGCAGTATGGATACTATTCGGGTAAAACTTTTTGAACTTATCGCATTTCTTTCCAGGGCAGCAGTAGATGCCGGCGCTCCGCTAAAAGAAATAAATGCTATTACCAAAGAAGCATTTAAAATATGTGAGGATCAAACCAGTTTTGAACAACTTTGTTTTTTAACCACCCGTGCAATGGAGGGATTTATTGATACCGTATACCGGAATCGTAATCAAAAACAAGCGAGTTTTCATTTAACCAAAGCCATTGAGTATATACAGGAACATTACATGGAGGATCTTCCCCTTGCTACAGTAGCATCTTCGGTTTATGTAAGTGAATTTTACCTTTCGCATCTTTTCAGAAAAGAGATGAACCAGACATTTTCCGATTATGCGACGAAAGTTAGAATTGATAAAGCACGGGAATTTTTGCGGGATGAACCTTCTGCACGGATACAGGAAATTGCACTTAAAACCGGATTTAACAACCCTAATTATTTTGCAAAAATTTTTAAAAAACATACCGGAGTAAGCCCTAGGGAATATCAGGGATTTTTTAAATGAATCTTGCTGTGATATGGTAAAATAATCTGTAATATACCAATTTCTCAGTAATATAACAAAATTATCATTGATTACAGCAAATTTCTTAATGAACACCTTCTGTTTCGAAGCCATAATATAAAGTTATGAAACGCAATATGCATAAGTGGCTTGAAGAGTTAATAGCGTCAAAGAACAAAAAAGCGCTGCCGATTCTGTCATTCCCCTGTATTCAACTTATGGGAATAACCGTTAACGAACTTATTTCCAGTAGCGATAATCAGGCTAAAGGCATGAAAATGATCGCTGAAAAAACAGTGAGCGCAGCCTCGGTTAGTCTTATGGATCTCTCGTTGGAAGCGGAATGTTTTGGCTCCAAAATAAGGATTTCGGATGATGAAGTGCCTACCATTACCGGCAGTATCGTTTCGGACTTGGAATCGGCAAATACCCTGAAAGTTCCGCCTATAGGCGCCGGCAGAACATTGGTTTATCTCGAAGCTGTCGGTAAAGCGGTTCAAATGATAAGTGACCGGCCGGTTTTCGGAGGAACAATCGGACCTTTTTCGCTTACGGGACGTATCGTAGGTGTGTCAGAATGCATGCTGTTCTGTTACGACGAAAGCGAAATGATGCATACGGTTCTTTCAAAAGCATCTGAGTTTTTAATTGCGTATATTAGGGAATATAAAAAAACCGGAGCGAATGGTGTTATTATGGCTGAACCCCTTACAGGTTTGATCTCGCCCGATTTGGCCCGCGAATTTTCGGAACCTTATGTCAGAAAAATTAACGAAGCGGTACAAGACGAAAATTTTATTGTCATTTACCACAATTGCGGCGGTTCGACAATACAGATGATTGATTCGATACTGAATACAGGAGCGGATGCATATCATTTTGGTAACACAATAGACATGGCGGAAATGATGAAGCATATTCCGGAAAATACAATAGCAATGGGTAATATTGAGCCTGCCGGGCAATTTCGTAACGGTTCGCCGGAATCTGTTAAGGAAGTAACAATTGATCTTTTGAAGAAATGCAGTAAATATTCGAATTTTGTAATTTCTTCGGGCTGCGATATTCCCCCTCTATCAAGTTGGGATAATATAGATGCATTTTTTGCGGCTATACATGAATTTTATTGCTGCACCTGAAACACGGCAAGATGAGCTTGTTCCAGAATCTGACATTTTGAACAAGCTCAGACATGTTCCCTGATCTTCACTTACTCAACGCTTCCTTTATAGCCTTGATGTGCGCAGGCGTGGTTCCGCAGCACCCGCCTATGATATTGGCGCCGGCGGCGGCGAGTTTGGGTGCAAAACCTGCCATGTCCTCCGGGGTCTCAGGAAAGGTATCCACGCCGTTTATATTTTTGGGAAGACCCGCGTTGGCATGGACAAGAATCGGAACATCTTTATTTACCGAACGCATTTGACTCACGATTTCGATCATTCGTTCAATTCCATTGCCGCAGTTGGCGCCTACGATGTCTGCACCTGCTTCTATGGCAGCCTTCATGGCGGAAACCGGGTCAGCGCCCATCATGGTCTTGTAATTGCCTTGCACTGTCTTTTCAAAGGTAAATGTACAGATGACTTCTAATTTTGTGTTATCCCTTACTGCCTTGATGGCCTGGCAGGCCTCGCCTATGTCGCTCATGGTTTCAATGCAAATAGCGTCGGCCCCGCCTTTTTCGAGGGCAACAGCCTGGGTTTTAAAAGCATCGTAAAGATCTTCTTCCGTCACTTCTTCTGTGACCAGCATCTGTCCTGTTGGACCAATGGATGCTATTACCCAGTGATCATCCCCGGCAGCCTGGCGGGAAATTCTGGCTGCAGCCTCGTTAATTTCCGCCGCCCGATCTGCAAGGCCGTAATGTTTCAGCTTGAAACTGCTACCTCCAAAGCTGTCTGTCTCAACCATGTCCGCACCGGCATCTATATAGTTTTTTGCTATTTCCATAACATCATCGGGCCGGTTAACACACCATAATTCGGGACATTCCCCTGGTTTTAATCCCTTTTTATGCAAAAATGTTCCCCAGGCTCCATCGGAAACCAATACTTTTCTCGTCTTGAGAGCTTCAGTGATTTTTTGATTTTTCATATTTTTCCTCCTCAAGGAATGTATCAGTATATACCCTTTTTAGGGAATAAAACCTTCACCTTGCTGTTAAAAATGTCATATTTTGTTAAAACATACAGGAAATTATAACATAAAATATAATATTATGTTACTTTTTGTAAGATTTTTATAATTTTTTGTTGACAATCAAATTTTACTATGGAATAATTACCTTCCGGCGGATCTGTTTTAATTAATGGCGCTTAGCAACGAAAACTATGTAGGCACATATAAAAATGATAACGGTTTAAGTAAAATGGAATTAATAGGACGCATGGTTGGTCGGGTATGGAGGTAAGTATGTCTGAACTACAGAGAAGACAATTTTGATTTACCACCAACCTGTAAAACCGGGTTGCCGGAATGACTGCAATTATTGTTAAAAAGGCAAATATCCATGGAATTGAATTTAAACGGAAAAAAAGCAATTGTAACCGGTTCTTCGCGCGGTTTGGGAGCAGGTATTGCAAAAGTGCTGGCACGGGAAGGAGTTGATGTACTGATTAATTATACCCGGCCGGAAAGTGAAGAAAAAGCCCGGCTTGTCTCCGAAGGATTGAAACAGGATTTCGGGATAAAATCAATCGCTTTTCGTTCCGATGTAACTCAGGAAGAACAGATAGCCCCTCTTTTTGATGCAGCTGAAAAAGCATTTGACGGGCCTGTTACAGTTCTTGTAAATAATGCCGGGATTTGTCCCCATGTAAATATTGTAGATTCCGATTTTAAATCCTGGAAAGACTGTATGGCCATTAATGTCGACAGTATTTTTCTTTGCTGCAGAGAATTTCTAAAACGCAATATACCACGTAATTGCGGCGGACGTATTATTAACATTGCATCCCAGGCGGCGTTTAACGGATCCAAAAACGGCAAAACCCACTATTCCGCTTCCAAAGGGGCGGTAGTTTCTTTCGGTATTTCTCTTGCCAAAGAGGTTGTTAAGTATAATATTTTTGTAAACACTGTCTGTCCTGGCATGCTTCTTACCGAGCTTACTGCAATTACCTTAACAGATGAAGATGCGGTAAAAAAATACACTCAGAATCTGCCGATGGGAAGGTTGGAGGAAGTGTCCGAAGTCGGCGAAATGGTAGCGTACCTTGCAAGTGATGTTTCTTCCTATTCGACCGGCGCGGTTTATGATATTACCGGCGGTATGATGTCCAGGTAATTGTATTACGTTTTGTATTACATAGTTACAATGCATATTGCATAGCGTTAAAACAGGGGAAGGTAACCAATGAAGAGAATTGTATGGTATGGCATTAAAGATGTACGCCTGGAAACAGATGCGGAAATTCCCAAATGTGAAGAAGGGGGAGTCCTAATAAAAACAGAGGCATTTTCCGTTTGCGGCACCGATGTAAAAGCATACAATGCAGGCAATACCCGTCTTACCCATCCCCAGACTGTTGGTCATGAATTTGTTGGCCGTATCGAAGAAAGCAGGACAACGGCTTTTTCCGGGGGGGAACGGGTTGTAATGGCTCCGACCATCGGCTGCGGTGAATGTTATTACTGTAAAACCGGAAAACGCAACCTCTGTGCAAAACCCCGTTCAATCGGGTTTCAGATTCCCGGCGCCATGGCGGAATATTTAAGCCTTCCTGCAGACGCTGTTACAGGCGGCCACCTTATAAAATGTCCGGATGATATTCCTGCTCCGGTGGCGGCAATTGCAGAACCGTTAAGCTGTGTTATTAACGGCCTGTCCCGCGTTCCGGTTAACACCCTGAATGATGTGTTGATAATCGGACTAGGGGCCATTGGATTGTTTCATGCCATTTCAATCAGAAATGCCGGAGCCGGAAACATTATAACCACCGATTTTCCCGGTAACAAAGTTGATATCGCCAAAAGCCTGGGCTTTACCGTAATAAACCCTGAAGAAATAAAGGAAAAATGGAAGGAACTTTCCGGCGGTTTAGGCTTTGAACTTGTGATCATCGCCGCACCGGTTCAACAAGTTCAGGAAACAGCACCCATGTATGCGCGTAAAGGCGGGTATGTTTCGTATTTTGCCAGCCTTCCTCCGGAACATGAAAAAATCAGCCTTTCCAGCCGCATGATTCATTACAACGAATTGGTTCTTTACGGAACTTCCGATTCAACGCCAAAACATGTGGAAGAAGCGGTAAAACTTCTTTCCGAACGAAAAGACGACTTTTTAAAGGTGATCACTGTTCTTCCCATGGAACAGTGGCTGGAAGCGTATCAGGGTGTAATGGATATGCGTTATGCCAAAGTTGTATTAACACCTTAAAATAAATGCAGACTATTTTGGAGGAATATAATGCGTGAAGACAGATTTACCGGCAAAGTTGCCGTTATTACCGGTTCAGCCCAGGGTATAGGTTTTCAGCTTGCCCGGGATATGGCAAAAGAAGGAGCCAGGGTAGTTATTTCCGATGTAGATGAAGAAGCCTTAAAAGAAGCCTCCGAAACATTAAAGGAGGAGGGCGCAGTTTACCTGACAGTAAAATGCGATGTTTCGGATCGCATACAGGTAGAAGACATGGTAAACAAAGCATTCGGGGAGTTTGGCCGTATTGATATCCTTGTTAACAATGCCGGAATACTGAAAAATTTTCCCATAGAAGAAACCACCGATGAACTTCTTGACGCCACCATCGGTATCAATGTAATGGGTGCTCTTTATGCGATCCGTGCGGTAACACCGATAATGAAAAAACAACATTATGGACGAATTATCAATGTATCATCAATCTGCGGTAAAATGGGAGACCATTCCACAACGTATGTTTACGGTACTTCCAAGGGCGCATTGCTCAGTACCACCCGTTCCGTGGCATACCAGCTCGGTCCATTTGGCATTACCTGTAATAGCATTGCCCCCCATGCTGTTATGACCAAACTGATGGCCTATTGGGATGAAGGCAGAAAAAAAGACGCCGCAGAAAAAATACCCGTACGCCGCCTGGGGACTGTAGAGGATATGTCCAATCTGATGATGTTCCTTGCTTCCGACGAAGCGGGATTTATTAATGGAGAAAACGTTAATATAAATGGCGGCTATTACATGGATTAAGCTTTACACAAGATCATGCTGCAATAATCAGGTTGATTCCCGCATTTTTGATATGTTCTTCATATTCTGCTGGAATTCCGGAATCTGTAATAATTGTGTGAAATTCGTTGATATCCGCCAAATGTGCAGAGCAAACCTTGCCGAATTTTGATGAGTCAATCAGAAGAACGCTTTCTATACTGTACTTTATTGCAGCTCGTTTTGTTTCCACTTCATAATGATAAGGACAGGTAACACCCAGATTGGAATGTAACCCCCTTGCTGAAATAAAGGCTTTGGAAGCACGGGAGTTTTTAATAATATCAATTCCCTGGTTGTTTTCGAACATTTGTGTTTCTGAATGGTAAACCCCGCCCTGGATTAAAATATTGTTTTGCGGTTTTCGAATTAATTCTTCAATTATATTTAATGACCAGGAAATAATTGTCAAATTCTGGTTTTCAGGAAGGATTTGAGCGAAATAGAAAATCGTTGTCCCTGAATCCAGCATAATGGTTTCCTGGGGAAGCAGGAGTTCTGCCGCTTTTCCGGCTATAAGCATTTTTTCATTCTTGTGAACCAGGGTTTGCTGTTGAAGATAATAATCGTTCGGGCTGGCAGCTTTTTCCAAAAAATGGGGATTGTATATAGCGCCGCCATGGTATATTTGAACAATGTTTTGTTCGGCAAGAAGTTCAAGGTCACGCCTTATTGTCATTGTAGAAACCTGAAGCATTTCAGACAGCGCTTTAATGCTGAGCATCGGAGTGGATTTCAAAAAAGACACGATTTTTTCTCTTCGATTGTTTATTTTTTCCATAAACGGCTCATAATATTGTTAAGATATTATCATTATTTCATAAATAATCACAAAATGTCAAGTGAAAAATACAAATAATTAACAAATTTATAAATAAAATTCTTGACAATGGGTATTTTTTCACATATTATAAAAATGAGCGAGGATGCAAATGGCTGTAATTGATAAAGAATTAATAGAAAAAATTACGCGGGAAGTGCTGGAACAGATCTCAAAAACAGTTCCTTCAGCGCAAGGTATTACAAGCGCCGGCGACGCTGCATTAAATCCTGCGGATTTGCCCAAATACATCGACCACACGCTGCTTAAAGCCGATGCAAAACCTGTAGATATAGAAAAGTTATGTAACGAGGCACAGCAGTATCACTTTTTTTCAGTGTGCGTTAATGGCGTTAATGTTGCCCAATGTGCAAAACTCCTCGCAGGAAGCAGCGTAAAGGTTTGTTCGGTAGTGGGCTTTCCATTGGGCGCCATGTCTGCAAAGGCAAAAGCTTACGAAACTTCTGCCGTTATTGAAGACGGCGCCAGAGAAATCGACATGGTGATGAATATTGGAGCCATGAAAGCCGGGAATTTAAAACTTGTAGAAGAAGACATGGCCGCTGTACGAAAAGCCTGCGGTTCAACGGCGCTTCTAAAAGTAATTATAGAAACCTGCCTTCTTTCCACAGAAGAAATCATTAATGCATGTGAGATTGCAAAAAATACCGGGCTTGATTTTGTAAAAACATCAACTGGGTTTTCAACGGCAGGGGCAACGCCGGAACATGTTGCTCTAATGAGAAAGACGGTAGGCCCGGTAATGGGAGTAAAAGCTGCAGGAGGGGTCAGATCTTTTGACGATGCAGTAGGAATGATCAGAGCAGGGGCAACACGTCTTGGTACTTCAGGCGGAATTAGTATTATAAAAGGGAAAACTATTAAAGGGTATTAATAGCGGTTTGCTATTTTAACAGGGAGAAAACCATGGATATCAATGAAATTGTAAAAGAAGTAACCAGGAATGTAATGAATAAAACCGGCGCTCAGGCAGTGTCCGGTCCCAAGACCGTCAAGGCAGGCTATGATGCCGGTTATGCCCAATACATGGATCATACGGTGCTTAAACAGGATACCGTAAAGGCTGCCTTAAAAAAATTCTGCGACGAAGCAAAGCAGTATCATTTTGCTTCGGTTTGTATTAATCCGGCCAATGTTGCCTATGTTGCTTCACAGTTGAAAGGCTCGGGCGTAAAAACCTGTTCCGTTATTGGTTTCCCCCTGGGAGCCACTACGACGATGGTTAAAGCTGTGGAAGCTGCAGAGGCAATAAAAAATGGCGCTGAAGAAGTAGATATGGTGATCAATATTGGCGCCTTAAAGGATAAAGAGTACGATGTTGTGTATAATGATATTCTGGCTGTGGTAAATGCTGCGCATCCCAATGCAATTGTCAAGGTAATTATCGAAACCGGGTTATTAACGGACGAAGAAAAAGTAGCTGCCTGTACCCTGGCAAAAAAAGCCGGGGTGGATTTTGTCAAAACCTGTACCGGCTTCGGTCCCGGCGCCGCTACTGCAGAAGACATCCGGCTTATGAAGCAAACAGTTGGAGATAGAATAAAAGTAAAGGCATCAACAGGCATTAATGACCGGCGAATTTGTGATGAAATGCTTAAAGCCGGTGCGGTACGTATGGGTACAAGCAAGGGAATAAAAATTGTAGAAGGCGAAATAGAAACAAAACCCGACGATTGCGAAAAATGCGGCAAGTGTACATCAAAATGTCCGACAGGGATCGTAACGATAACAAAACAGGCGTATTAATCAATGAACGAAGATGTACTGAAACGGCTTATACAGAATACTATACTCCGTGAATTTGCCGGGCGAGGGATATATTATTTCCCTGTTGCTGTTTCGGCCCGTCATGTACATCTTTCCAAAGATCATTTTGAAAAGCTTTTTGGTCAGGGGAAAAAAATGACCCGGTTCAGGGAACTTTCCCAGCCGGGACAGTTTGCCTGCGAAGAAACGATAGAGATTGCAGGCCCTAAAGGATACATAAAAAAAGTTAGGGTTCTTGGCCCGGAGCGCAGTGAGACACAGGTTGAAATTTCGGTAAGCGACAGTTTTACGCTTGGTATAAAACCGCATATCCGGATGAGCGGCAGCATTGCCGGAACTCCCGGCTGTACTATTACCGGACCTGCCGGAAAAATCACCATTAATCAGGGGGTGATTGTAGCTGCCCGCCATGTTCATCTTTCGACGGAACAGGCTGTTCTTTATGGCGTAAAAGACGGCGATGCTGTTTCGATTAAAACTCCGTCTCCCCGTGAAGGAATTATCGGGAATATTGCTGTCAGAGTTGCCAAAGACTTTGATTTGGAAGTCCATTTGGATACCGACGAGGCTAACGGAAACGGTATACTTTGCGGCACCATCCTTGAAGCTTGTGCTATGGGCGGAAAATCCGTATCTACTGTATTGCAAAGTTATGGCAAAGGTTCTCCCAAAGCCAGCGGCGTTGCGCTTGAGCTTGTAACGGAAAACGATGTTAATAAAGCATTGGCCCGGAGCGAAGAAACCATTTATTATACTGTAAAGGGATTTGTTAGTCCGGCTGCCAGGGACCGGGCAAAGGAAAAAGGGATAACGTTATGCAAATTGCAAGGGTAATCGGTACGGTGGTAAGTACCAATAAATCGGAAAAACTCAACGGGCTTAAATTGCTCCTTACCAGGAATATTGATCTTGATACCTGGACAGAGAAAGGCGCTCCGGTGGTAAGCATAGATGCCGTTGGTGCCGGAGAAGGGGAGGTTGTAATGATCGTTGGCGGATCTTCTTCGCGTCAAACATCCGTTACCGAAAACAAACCTGCAGACAGTACGATTATTGCGATCATTGATTACATTGACATGAACCAAAAGAGAATTTTCGACAAACATAAAGAGAAGAGCATATGATGACAAAAGAAGAAATAGAAAAAATTGCATCTCAGGTAGTTGCAAAACTCACTTTCGGTGCAGTTTCCGTTGCAAGCGGGGAAAACTGGATCTTTGATACCGTTGACGAAGCTGTTGCCAGGGCAAAAGATGCACAGCGGCAGCTTGGTAAAGCAACCCTGGAAGAACGCGGAAAGCTTATCGAAGCCATGCGTCAGGCTGCCAGAGACAATGCGCAGAAACTTGCCGAGATGGCGAATCATGAAACAGGTTATGGCCGGGTGGAGCACAAGGTTTTAAAAAATCTTCTTGCGGCAAATAAAACTCCGGGTATTGAAGATCTCCGTACCCAGGCATGGTCCGGCGATTACGGCCTTACCCTGGTGGAAATGGCTCCTTTCGGCGTAATCGGTTCTATCACACCGTCTACAAATCCCCCGTCAACAGTTATCAACAATTCAATAAGCATGATTACGGCGGGAAATGCCGTTGTGTTTAATCCGCACCCTGCGGCAAAAAATGTTTCTCAGGAAACAATGCGCATTCTTAACGAAGCAATTGTATCGGCCGGAGGACCTGTAGGGCTTATTACAACAGTGCGTGAACCAACTTTGGAAACCGGAACGGCCCTGATGACCCACAAAGATATTCCCCTTCTTTCCATTACCGGCGGGGAACCGGTAGTAAAAGCTGCCATGAAAACCGGCAAAAAAGTTATTGCCGCCGGTCCGGGAAATCCTCCTGTAATTGTTGATGATACGGCAATACTGGAAAAAGCGGCAAAAGACATAGTGGATGGCGCTTCATTCGACAACAATGTGTTATGTGTTGCCGAAAAAGAAGTCTTTGCCTTTGCCAATATTACTGACGCGCTTATTGCAGAAATGGTTCGTAACGGCGCTTTTCTTATTGGCGGCGAAGACATAAAAAAAGTTCTTGCTACTACCTTAATCAACAAAGACGGGCAGTATGTAATTAACCGGAAATATGTGGGGCGTGATGCTGCGGTAATACTTCGGGACGCAGGTGTAGCTTATACCGGAAATCCCCGGCTTGTTATTGCAGAAGTTGATCCCTATCATCCTTTTGTTATGACAGAAATGCTTATGCCTGTTTTGGGTATTGCAAGGGTAAAAGACATAGACGATGCTGTCTCCCATGCAATTCGTGCCGAGCAGGGCTGCCAGCATTCGGCGATGATCCACTCAACCAATATCAAACACATGAGCTATGCAGCCCATGCGCTGAATACAACGATTTTTGTTAAAAATGCCCCCTCTTATTCAGGGATTGGCTTTAACGGTGAAGGGTATGCAACACTTACCATTGCAACTCCCACCGGAGAAGGAGTAACGGCGGCTCACTCATTTACACGCTTGCGGCGCTGTGTGCTCCATGGAGATTTCAGAATTGTTTAAACAGAAAGGACGGGTTTTTGGTTGAATTTGAGTGAGGTGAATTAATCAAATGAGTTTTCTTGACCAGGTACGTGAGGCAGGTATAGTCGGCGCCGGAGGCGCCGGATTTCCCACCCATGTAAAACTGGACACACAGGCTGAATACCTCATTGCCAATGGCGCAGAATGTGAGCCGTTACTCCGCTCGGATCGCCGTATTATGGAAAAAAACGCCGCTGACATAGTGCGCGCCATGCTTGCTGCAGCGGAACACATGGGTGCAAAAAAACTTGTTATTGCGACCAAAAGCCATTACGAAGAAGCGGTTAACTCACTTAAAAAAGCAACTGCCGGAACAAAAATAGAGCTTCATTTAATGAAGAGTACTTATCCTTCCGGCGACGAACAAACTCTTGTATATGATGTTACAGGCCGTGTTGTTCCTACCGGCGGAATTCCTCTTGATGTAAAAACCGTGGTTTCCAATGTTGCCACCCTTGTAAACATTGCAGGCGCTCTTGACGGTAAACCTGTAACAGACAAAATAATTACCGTTTCGGGAGCGGTAAAAAATCCCGTTACCATGGAAGTTCCCATAGGCACTCCCATAAGTGCCCTTATCGAAGCGGCAGGGGGTTTTGAATCGGGAAATGCCGGCGATTATGAAGTGATACTTGGCGGCCCTCTAATGGGCGCTTCGGCACAAAGCCTGGAAGAGCCTGTAACAAAGATCACCGGGGGCATACTGCCTCTGCCGAAAAAACACAAACTTCTTTCGTATAAACACGTAGATTTACAAAGGCAGGCAAAACTTGCCAAAGCTGTATGCTGCCAATGTTCAATCTGTACCCAGCTTTGTCCGCGGGCTGCGCTTGGTCTTGGCGTTGCTCCCCATAAGGCAATGCGTGCACTCTCTTCAGAAAAAGGCAATTTGCTCGGTAATACCGACAGTCTTTTTAGCTGCTGCGAATGCGGAATTTGTAGTTACTATGCCTGTAACTTTGGTCTTGCCCCATCAACGGTAATGGGGAACTTTAAGAAGGCCATGATGGGAGAGGGGATTAAACCGGAAAAAGAAAAAGCAGGTCCTGTGGATTCCGGACTTGGGGTTAAAAAAATCCCTTTAAAGCGGCTTATGTCACGGCTTGCTCTTGTAAAATACGATCGGGATGCACCGTTAATATCTTTTACCGGAAAAGTAAACGAGTACCGCATTCCTCTGAAAATGCACCTGGGCGCTCCCTGCAAAGCAGCGGTAGAAAAAGGGACGGCAGTAAAAAAAGGAACGGTTATTGGAATACCTCAGGGATTGGGATCGCTGATCCATGCGCCGGTTAATGGAACAGTGGTTGATGTACAATCTGATATCATAACAATAAAGGCAGAGTAAGGTAATGAGAAATGCACTGGGAATGATAGAAACCATGTCCATACCTTTGGGTATACAGGCCGGCGATGCCATGCTCAAAGCTGCGGGAGTGGAACTCGTAACGTCCCAGGCAGTCTGTGCGGGAAAATATATTGTTATTGTAGAAGGGGAAGTTGCAGCGGTTCGCTCTTCTGTAGAAGCAGGCAAAACTTCCGCGGGTTCTGCCCTGGTGGATTCCCTTGTAATTCCCGGTATACATGAACAGGTAGCGCCTGCTATTGTTGCAACCGCAGAAACAGAAGATGTAAATGCTCTTGGAATAATGGAAAGTTACAGCATGTGCGCAGCCATACAGGCAGCGGATGCAGCGGTAAAGACTGCGGCGATTAACCTTATCGAAGTCCGGTTAGGAAGGGGTTTGGGCGGCAAGGCTTTTGTTATACTAACCGGAGAAGTTGCCGCTGTCCGGGCCGCCGTTGAAGCGGCGGAGAGTTTGGAAGAAGTGCATGGTATGCTTGGGGCAAGTACGGTTATTCCGTCTCCCCATAAAAAAATAATTGAATCTATTTGTTAAACAAATACATTTGTAAGGAGTTGGTATGAAAGAAGCATTAGGAATGGTAGAAACCAAGGGACTTATCGGAGCCATTGAAGCGGCCGATGCCATGGTAAAAGCTGCCAACGTAGAACTTATCGGCAAACAGCAGATAGGATCAGGGCTGGTTACCGTTATGGTCCGGGGCGATGTTGGAGCTGTAAAAGCTGCTGTCGACGCCGGAGCTGAAGCGGCCAAACGTGTGGGAAATCTCTACGGACTTCATGTAATCCCCAGACCTCATGGTGATGTGGAAGGGATACTGCCTTCGGTTCCCAAGGCGGCAAAATAAGTGTATACGGGCATTGTTACCGGAACTGTAGTCGCTACGGTCAAGGAGGAACGTCTTCAGGGAATTCCCCTTTTAACCGTAAAACTGATTGAAAACGGGAAAGAGGCCGGCTCTATTGTTGCCGGAGACTCAACCCGTCAGGCAGGACCTGGTGATTATGTATATCTGATCGGATCTAAGGAAGCCGCAAAGATGTTCCGCAAAGACGTACCGGTCGATGCGGCCATAGTCGGCTTTATAGATACATACAACGAAGAAATACCCCCAGGGTAAAAATTAAAGAATGAATAACATTCTTTACAGGAGGATCTAAATGAAAGAAGCATTGGGAATGGTAGAAACCAAGGGGCTTATCGGAGCCATTGAAGCGGCGGATGCCATGGTAAAGGCTGCCAATGTAAAACTTGTCGGCAAAGAACAGATCGGCTCAGGATTGGTCACCGTTATGGTACGGGGCGATACCGGCGCCGTTAAAGCTGCCGTTGATGCGGGCGCAGCTGCCGCCAAAGTAGTGGGCGAACTCTACGGTCTCCATGTTATTCCCGCTCCCCATGATGATGTGGAAGGAATACTGCCCAAATAAAGGCCGATTGTGAAAATCGCCAAAGTTGTTGGAAACCTCATCTCCACTATCAAGGATAGAAGTTTTACAAACTATAAACTGATGATCGTGGAATACCTCAATCCCGACGGAACTCCCGACGGTAAGCGTCAGATTGCCTTTGATGCGGCCCATGCAGGGGTGGGAGATATAGTTCTGGTAAATGTAGACGGCGGAGCGGCCAATATGTTTACAGGCGATAAGGAACTTATCGCAGATCTTACTATTTGCGGGGTTTTGGACAGTTTTACTATCAACGGCAAACAGACTGTTGCCCAACACGGAAAATAGCACAGTTATTGTAGTTCACCGCCGGAGGCGGTGTGTGCATGCGTCCCTTCGGGCCACGGCGCCGTTACCGGCGAGCGCAAGGAAGTTATTATAGTTCACCGCCGGAGGCGGTGTGTGCATGCGTCCCTTCGGGCCGCGAGCGCAAGGAAGTTATTATAGTTCGCCACCAGGAGGTGGCGTGTGCATGAATGTGAATGAAATTATTAAAGAGACCGAAAGAGAACTTGGAAAGCTTTTGGGAACAGGCAGTAAAACGGCACTGCCTACCGCTGTTCTTCCCGTTTCCCATTCCGGATTAAGCCTTGGTCCGTCCGCAGAACTGCGCGGTAAAGGTATGAATTTGACAGTTCCGGGTAAACTTGAACATTCTCTTCTCGATCCGGGAATCAGCAGAGAAAAGATTAATGCCGAATGTAAGCTTGCCGCTGAATACAGGGTGGCCAATGTGGTGGTGTCTCCCTATTATGTGGAGTGTGCTGCAAACATTCTTGGCAGTACCGACGTAGCGGTATGTTCTGCAGCGGGTTTTCCCCACGGTGCCGCTTCTCAGACGGCAAAAAGCGCAGAACTCCGTGAATGTATTCGCAAAGGTGCTGCGGAAATGGATGTGGCATTAAATGTGCTGGCAATAAAAAGCGGTGAAATTGATATTGCACGGCGTGAATTACAGGAAATGCTCCAAATTGCCCGGGGCAAGTGTCTGATTAAGGCAATTTATGAACAGTCTCTGTATTCTGATGAAGAAAAAAAGGCTGTTCTTTCTTTAATTCGTGATTGCGGATGCGATTTTGTTAAAATCTCCAATGCCCTTTCCGGAAAAAAAGCCGAAGAAGCGGATGTTATATTTGTGCGGAGTATTGTAGGCGGCAAAGTCGGTATCAAAATTGATGGCGGTGTAAAAACCCTGCAAAGGGCTCTGGAGCTATTTAACAGCGGTGCAGATCGTATAGGTTTAACAGCCACTATAGGTGTTGCAAAAGAAGCCCTTGGAACCGGTTGATCCAAACCGGATATTTTACCTGATGTGATGATTCAGGATAAAAGATAACTAAAAAGCCCTCTTGAATAAGTTTTTTCACCTTGTTACAATTCAATAACGGGGGTTTATGGCCCTCTAACGGAGTTATTTCATGGGTATTGTTGGTATACTGCTTTTAGTGGTTTTTATGCTTATAGCGGTGTTATTAATCCTCCTGGTACTGGTTCAGAATGAAGAAGGGGACAGTTTAGGGGGAATTTTTGCCGGGGGAAGCGCCTCCGCTTTCGGATCCAGGTCGGGGAATGTGCTGACCAGGGCTACTTCCATTCTTGGAGCCCTGTTTTTAATGCTAAGCCTGGGTATGGCGCTGCTCAACCGTAGTTCTGGAACATCCGGGGTAGAGGCTGCAGGACGGGAACAATCTGTAAGCGGAGATAATATCTGGTGGGAAAATACCGATACCGGGGTTTCTCCCGAAGGAATTTACACAGAGGGGATTGCTCCTGAAGAGATTCCTTCCGAAGATCTTGAACCCGGGACGGGGGAATAAAATGCTATTAAGTGAGCTCTTTGAGAGTAATTTTATAAAAATTGGCCTTGAAGCCGAAGACAAGGATGAGGCCTTCGAAGAGCTTGCCGATGCTTTTTGTCAGGCTTCTCATATAAATATCAGGGAAGAGGTGCTTGAAGCAATCAGAACCCGGGAACGAAAAATGTCTACAGGCATTCAGAAAGGAATTGCCGTTCCTCACGGAAGGGTAGCTTCCATAGACAAGGTTTACGGATTTTTGGGTATTTCCCGGCAAGGCATTGATTATGATGCTCTGGACGAACAGCCGGTGTATCTTCTTTTTATGATTCTTGCTCCTCAGACAGAATCGGAGTTACATTTGCGTATTCTGAAAAGGCTGGCGGAAATGCTGCAAAATCCGCAATTTTTTACTGATCTTGCTTCACAAAACGATCCAACATCAGCCAGCGCCATTATCAGAAAGTACGAAAACATTCTTACTGCATTAGATTAAATAATATGGATGATACGGATATTTTGCAGCATTTGCTCAAGATAGAAGGACAGGCTGCAGTTTTGGTAGATGATGCCCAGGCAGAAGCAGATCGGCGTATCAAAGAAGCAGAAGAAAAAAACCGGATTGCTTTTGATGAATCGTATCAAAAATTAACTGCGGAACTGGAAACGGAATACCGGATATCGGCCGACGCCGTTAAAAATAAATATAACAGGATTCTTGATGAATACCGGGCGAGTCTTGATTCTATGCCCAGGCAAAACGAAAGTTTTTCAGATCTGGCTTTTTCTCTGCTTGTGGGAGAAAAATGTATAATCACCCAGGCAAACGAATGTGAGCTTGCCCGACCACTTGCAAGTGGTCGGGCGGAGTTCCCCTCTTGATTCGTTCGGGGGAAAAGGCCTATGCCTTTGTCAAGGCCAGCGGCATTATCGGCAAGTCTTTTATAAGCCGCCGTATAACCGCACTTAACCCCATAAACCGGCTTTCTGAACTGGATCAGCTTGTATTTGGATCGGAAGCCAGAGAACTGCCCGAACGGGAACTGCTTTCCGATCTTGAACGGCGTCTTTCCGGCCGAGGGGTTGATGCCATTGGTTCGGTTCTTAAATCATTTAAAAATCCTCCGGTTCTGTTTTTGCTTTTACTGAGGGTTTATGAATACTCGGATCTTAAAACCGCACTTGCTTTGATTGCTGAAGGAGAAGTTTCATCCAGACCGGCTTTTACACCTCTGGGTAGTTTTGGTACCGTTAATTTTAGCGCCTGGCCGGATCCCAAAGCAATGCTTGAGCAAACGGATTTGCAGTTTATTCTTGCGTACCTTGACCAAAACAAATATCCTGCCGCTCCTGTGAAACCGGGAGATGATAACCCCGGTGAAGTATCTTTAGAAACAGCTTTGGATCGCGATTACTACACAAAATTATGGACAAGTTTGACGCTTCTTAAAAAAAAGGATCGCATAGCGGCGGAAAAGATTATTGCCGAAGAAATTGCCCTTAGGAATTGTGCCTGGGTACTCAGGTTGCGCAGATACTACGGCATGAAATCGGAAGAAGTAAAACAGCATTTGGTTTTTATAGAAAAAAACAATAAACTCTGCGAAGATGCCCTTGCTGCACTTGAGTATTCAATGGATGATTACGGCGAATGGGAGAAATGGAAACGCCTTCGTTTTCTTAATCCTGCTTTCGGTCATTGGCAGGCTGATCCCCGGTATTTTCAGAATGCTGCATCGGAATACCTGTATCATATGGCGCTGCATTGGTTCCGAACCAGTCTTTCGTATGTCGATAAAGTGTTTTGTTTTATAAAACTCAAGCAATTCGAAGAAGACCTTCTTACAAGCTGTACCGAAGGACTTGGTATGGGAATGTCCTGCAAAGATGTGCTTGTTGCTCTGGAGCTTGTTTCATGATTCGTCCGCAGAAAATGAAGCAGGTTGAAATGACGGTTCTTGTACGTGATGTAGATCCCGTTATTGAATTTCTGGGCCGCCATGGTTTAATGCATTTTTCCGGCGATAAATTTTCGGCAGACGAAGGAAGCTCATTGGGCAGTTCCGGAAAAGTAACTCATATAAAGGAAAATTTAACCCGCCTCCGTTCCGCCGCTGTGTATTTGGGTATTGAACTGCCTGATGAACCGTTCGAAGATACTGTTCTTCCCACAGAAGCGGAAGAACAATTGGTTTCTGCACTTTTGGTAACAATTCTTGGATTAAGTGCAAAAGAAAACGAACAGAATGAAGAAAAGAAAAAACTGGCAGAAACCATTAACGAAGCGAAGGCATTTTCCAAGTTGAACGCTCCATTTTCGGATCTGGATCAGCTTTCTTATCTTACTCTGCGCGTTGGCCGGCTTGATCCGCGCCGTCAGGAGGCATTGCGTGAAAATCTTGCCGACCGTGCGGTAATCATCCCCCTGGACGATACAGGACGTTTCCTCGCCGCCGCTTCCCGCAAGGGCCGCTTTGCCCTGGACTCGGCGCTGAAAAAAACAGCTTTTACGCCCATTGCCATCCCTGAAGGTTATAAAGGTGTTCCCGAAGATCTTCTTAATGGCCTTAAGGATAGAATTGCCTTAACGGAAAAAGAGCTGGAAATCATTGCCGGAAAAAAAGAAGATTTAAAAAAAGAATATGGTCCTTCGCTGCAGCGCCTGACCGCTTCGTACCTTATGGCGCAGACAGTGGAAGAATTTAAACGGCGGCTGCGGGGAACACAAAATGTTTTTGTTATTAACGGCTGGGTTCCTGCGGACGAGGTGCAAGTACTGGTTAATGAATTGAATAACCGGACCGAAGGACGTATCGCTGTACGATCTTACAATCCGGATGAATTGGAAGATATAGTAGAGGGCAGGGAAAAGGTTCCGGTTTCCCTGAAGCACGGCGCTTTTGTACGCGGGTTTGAATCTGTAGTGTTTTCATACGGGGCGCCGCTCTACGGAACACTGGATCCAACGCCTTTTGTAGCTTTTTTCTTTACAATACTTTTTGGAATAATGTTCGGTGATCTGGGACAGGGTTTGGTACTTTTTCTTTTAGGGATAACATTAGGTTTAAAAAACAAAAGCAAATTCCTTTCTTCGTTTAAACATTTTTCCACACCGCTTAAAGCGGTGGGTGTTTCTTCAATGATCATGGGCGTTTTAAACGGTGCTTTTTTTACCAACGAAAGGTTTCTTGAAAAACCAACACAGGCCGTTCTTGGTTTTTTTATGAAAAGCTTCGGCATTCCCGGCGCTGCCCCGGCTCGTATTCTCCGCTTAATGCCCGACAAAGATAACATTGCAAAGATGTTTTACTTTTTCGGTTTTACCATAGCTGTGGGTGTTATCCTTAATTCTATCGGACTTCTTGTAAACATTGCCAATCAGTGCAGCCAAAAAAAATATGAAAAGGCGTTTTTTTCAAAAACAGGGCTTGCGGGAATGCTCCTTTTTTGGTATGCGATATTTATTGCATTGCGTATTCTTCGCAACGGCCGTTTTGAAAATTATGATTATGCGGGACTTGCCGTTCCGGTTTTTTTAATTTTTTTTGGTCCTGCAATCTGGCGGCTTATTTCCGGCGAAAGACCTGTATTGGAACATGGTCTTATTGTGTTTATCGTAGAAGGATTTGTTGAATTAATTGAATCCGCTTCTTCGTATATTTCCAATACCGTCAGTTTCGTTCGTGTGGGCGCTTTTGCCCTTTCCCATGCGGTGCTTTCTTTTATTGTCTTTACCCTTTCAGGTCTGGTGCAGAATCTTGCGGCAGGCCCGCTTATTTCCCTTTTGATTCTTATTGCAGGAAACGGTATCATTATTCTGTTGGAAGGAATGATTGTAGCCATACAGGTAGTACGGTTGCAATATTATGAATTTTTCAGCAAGTTTTTTACGGAAACAGGTGTTGCTTTTGCGCCTTTCCGTTTCAGGAAAAGAGCAGAGCAATAATTTAAGGAGTCGTATAGATGAAAAAGATGTTGATTTTATTGACCATACTGCTGGTTTTGGGGGCAATGGTTTTTGCCCAGGAAGCGGAAAGTGACGAAGGAGAAGCTTCAGTCGCCCAGAATGTTTCAGTATGGAAGTATTTTGCAGCAGCTCTGGCAGTGGGGATTTCCTGCGTTGCGGGAGGTATTGCGGTAGGCCAGATAGGATCCGCAGCTATGGGAGCAATGAGCGAGAATCCGGAACTTTCCGGAAAGGCTTTGCCTTATGCTGGCCTTGCGGAAGGGATATGTCTTTGGGGCTTCCTTGTCGCTCTGCTTATACTGATTTTCTAGTGTGGACTATTTTTTTATTGGGGAAGCAGAACTGGTAACAGCTTTCCGTTTTGTAGGAATAGAAGGCCAGGCAGTATCCGGAAAAGAAGACGCACTTGCGGTATTTGATAAATGTACTCGCGGATGGGACGAAACTGCAGGAACATTCCTTCCCGGTGCAATAAGCTGCCGTGTCTTGATTCTTACGGAAGAAACCGCTTTATGGCTGGGGAACACTTTGACAGACTGGCAGATAAAAGGCGACTATCCTCTTGTGGTGGAAATTCCCGGGACTCTGGGACATCTTCCGGGGCACAAAACCCTGGTTGATTCAATCAGAGAAGCAATAGGGGTACATGTTTAAAATATGGAAGAACTTCATACCACCGAAGTGTTAGACAGGGAAATCCTGGAAGATGCACGGAAAAAAGCATTTAAAATACTCAAGACTGCCGATGATTCAATTGGTTCATCAAAGGCAAGCTGGGATAAAAAATTCAAACGTTCAGAAGGAAAAGTTCGTGCTGACTATGCAAAAAAAGAAGATCAGTTGCAATTGGAAATTATGGCCAGGCTTCCCATGGACAAGAGCAGAATCCGTTTAGAAACCATCGATCGTTTTTTACATAAGGCAATGGAAGAATTTCTTGCATCGTTGGATCGTGCTTCTTTGCTGTACATTATGAAAAGAGAACTGGATAAAAGAAAAGAGGAAATATCTTTAATTTTTTCTGACTCTCCAGATCACTTAAAGCAGTCAGTCGCTGTTTCTCTCCGTTATCGTGCTGTTTCCAAAGAAGAATGCAGCGACCTTGTTGGTTCTTTTGGCGGGATATCTTTTAGTTATAATGAAGATCCTCTTTACATGATACCCGGTTCTTTTCCGGCGATGGTGATAGATTTTGCCCAGCTAAGAATTACCGTTTCTGTAGACAATGCTGCGGAAGCGCTGCTGTTGGACAAGCGGGCTGAACTTGCCGCAGCGCTATTGGGTAACATTAAAGATTTATTTTTACCGGTATCAACCGTTCATGTACACACAGTCTCCGGAAATGACGCTGTTACCGGTAGTTTTAACGGCGGAGGCGGAGATGGCTGAACCGGGAAAAGTTACGCGTATTTCCGGCCCAATTATCAAGGCTAACGGCCTGGGCAACGCCGGTCTTTTCGACCTTGTTGAAGTCGGAGAAAAACGGCTTACCGGTGAAATTGTCCGGCTGGAAAAAGATGAAGCATTAATTCAGGTATATGAAGATGATACAGGACTCAGGATAGGGGCGCCTGTAGTATCAACTGCACGTCCTCTTTCTGTGCTGCTGGGGCCTGGTCTTGTCGGAACAATTTACGACGGAATACAGCGGCCGCTTAAAGTTTTATATAAAAAAACCGGCGCTTTTATGGAGAGCGGCGTAAGGGCCGAAGCGTTGGATATGGATAAGCGCTGGCCCTTTGTTCCTGATGCGGAACTTTGTTCACAGCTTGCAGTCGGAAACGATATAGAAACGAAACAGGGAATAAACCTGGGAACAGTCAAAGAAACGGAAAGTATTACCTGCACGATTATGATTCCGCCTGATACAAAAGGCCGTATTGTTTGGCTTGCTCCTCCGGGGGAATACTGCTGTACCGATATAATAGCCCGGACAGACACAGGCACGGAAGTTTCTCTGGCCCAGTGGTGGCCGGTACGTATTCCCCGTCCATGCGCCCAGCGCCTTCCGCCCGACCAGCCTTTAATTACCGGAGAGCGGGTAATAGATTTATTCTTTCCGCTTTCCAAGGGAGGGGCTGCAGCGATTCCCGGCGGTTTTGGTACGGGTAAGACCATGACCCAGCATGCAATAGCCAAGTGGTGCGATGCCGATGTAATTGTATATATTGGCTGCGGAGAGCGCGGCAACGAGATGACCGATGTACTCACCGAGTTCCCCCGTTTGGAAGATCCGCGAACCGGCCGCTCATTAATGGAGAGGACAATTCTTATTGCCAACACTTCCAATATGCCTGTTGCCGCAAGAGAAGTGTCGATTTATACAGGAGTAACTCTGGCGGAATTTTACCGCGACATGGGTTACCATGTGGCAATTATGGCGGATTCAACCAGCCGCTGGGCGGAAGCGCTACGGGAGTTATCCGGCCGCATGGAAGAGATGCCTGCGGAAGAAGGATTCCCCGCATATCTTCCTACAAGACTTGCCGAATTTTACGAACGGGCCGGCAGGGTCAACACGTTGAGCGGCAAAGAAGGATCGGTAACAATGATCGGAGCGGTGTCTCCGCCGGGCGGTGATTTTTCGGAACCTGTTACCCAGCATACCAAACGTTTTATCCGTTGCTTTTGGGCTCTTGACCGGGAACTGGCAAATGCCCGGCATTATCCTGCAATCTCCTGGATAGACAGTTATTCCGAATATGCTGAAGAAGTAAAATCCTGGTGGCAAAAACTCGATCCGGCCTGGGCCACGATAAGGCAGGAAGCGCTTGAACTCCTTAAAAAGGAACAGCGCCTTCAGGAGATAGTCCGGCTTATTGGTCCTGATGCACTTCCCGACGGTGAACGTCTGGTACTGCTGGCATCGGATTTAATCAAAGACGGTTTTCTCCAGCAAAATTCTTTCGACCCGATAGACAAGTACTGCGTCCCCTCCAAACAGATACGGTTGCTGGAACTTATTATGGAATTCTATCATCGTGCCGACACCTGCATTCACCTGGGCGCACCCCTTTACAAAATAAGCGGCCTTACTAGAATGGATAGCAAAGAAGCCGAGGGCATTCCATTTATGGGAGAGGAAAAAAGACAGCCCCTTCGTGAACGTCTTGCACGGCTTAAAAGTGAAATAGCAAACGACGATGAACGGGGTTTTGCCAATTTTGAACAGGATATGCTTGGTGCGCTGGATATCCTGGAACGAAATTATCGTAACCGGCAAATGCTTTAGTGAACATTATACGGCAGGACTTTCTTCCGGCACTTCCGGAGTGTTGTCCTGCTTGTTTGCTGTAATTGTACGTGTTACGCCGCCCGAGACATACACCCGTCCGCATTCAGGGCATATTGAAGTATTGATCGTAACAGTTTGGCTGACTATTTGCCTGTCTTCCCGTTCGGCCTTAGCCTGTTCGTGGGCTACATGTTCACCTTCATGGGCTGCCACAGCTCCTGCCGCCTGACCGGGACTAAGGTGAGTCGGCGCCTGGAAGCTTACTGAAGGATCGCTTGAACTGTCCTGGTATTTACGGCTTTTACAGGTCTGACATTCATGGGTTTCAAATACTTCGCTGACACCCTTGGCGTTATTGCCTTGCATTATTACCTGCGGTGTACCGGGTAAAGCGCCTTTTTGTCCGGGATTTTCCGGCGGGGCCAGACCTTTGTTTGCAATATTCCGATTGTACGTGTTCCATGCTTCCGGGGAAATGTCTACGACCACGGCGGGAAAATACAAACTGCTCTGCTGAGGCACTTGTTTACCGGCCGGTGTCCCGGTTATTTCCGGTAACCTGCCTACACCGGGCATTCCTGTAACAGCCGGGTTCACAGTTTGTTTGGGAATCCCAATCGGCTGCGAGGCATGAGGATAGTATGTTGTAAAAGCAGGATCGATTAACATCCTTCAATTAATATACACCATTCCCCGGAAAAAGCAAGTAAAAACCATGAATGGTTTATCCGGGCGGTGTTTGAACAGCTGTAATGACAACTTAAAGACGATTCCTTAGCTTGACAGCGTAAAAATAAATGGTGTAGTCTATAATACCACCTTACTTGAATTTGAAAGCATTTTTTTAGGAGAAAGAAATGAAGATGAAGCATTTTATGTTTGTTTTGGCAGCGGCGTTTCTGATCACCCTTGCGTTTATTGGGTGTTCACAAAAGTCGGGCGCTTCTGCCGATGGTGCTGTTACAGAGATTACCCTTATCAGCAATAAAATTGAAATTGACGAAGCTTTAAAAGGTTTTGCAGCCGTATACGAGAAGCAAACCGGCATAAAGGTCAATATAAGGAGTTTCGGCGGCGAAACCCCTTATGCGCCGAACATTGCTGCGATGTTCAACTCCGGCACGGAACCCGAAATATTCGTCTTCGAAGGAAGGGCCGGGTACGAGGATGCCAGGAATTCGGGCAGGCTTACCGACCTTTCGGGTGAGCCGTGGGTTAACGACACTGATGTTGCCTATATCGATCCGGTTGACGGTAAAGTCATCGGCTTCCCGGTAGCAATTGAAGGCTGGGGACTCGGTTACAACAAGGAACTCCTTGCCAAAGCAGGAGTGGATCCCAGAACACTGGTGAACATCGACGGTATCAGAGCCGCCTTTGAAAAGATTGATTCCATGAAGGGAACTCTGGGCATTGACGCGGTTGTCTCAATGGTATCCGGTCCCGGCATGACCTGGGTTACCGGTTTGCACGGGGTAAATTCCTACCTTACCTTGGGTCTTCCGTATACCAATTCCACAAAATATATTGATATGCTGAATAACGGACAGGTAGACAGCGAGCGTCTTACAAGATTCGCCGAATACATGAATTTACTGTTCCGTTATTCCAACAGGAACACCCTGCTTACGGGCGGTTATGACCAGCAGCTTGGCGATTATGCCATTGGCAAGACGGTATTTATCCATCAGGGCAACTGGACGGATCCGACTTTTGCGGATTTGGGTATTACCTTTGAAATGGGTTATGTCCCGCATGCGTTCCTTCCCGAAACTACGGACGGTATTTTTGTCGGCGCCCCTTCGTACTACATAATAAACGCAAAATCCAAAGGAATAGAGGAAGCCAGAAAGTTCCTTATTGCCATGTCTTCTACACCGGAAGGTCATGACTACATGGTGAATAAAGCCGGGATGGTTCCCGCATTTAAATCCTGCAGGCTGCAGCCCGCAGGACAGTTTTCAAAAGCCGTTCAGGAATGGTCTGCCCAGGGTAAGATATACTCCTGGCAGCAAAATGACATGCCCGATGGTTTTGGCATGAATATCCTGGGACCGATATTTGGCCAAATGGCTGCCGGACAGATTGACGTAAGAGAATTTGTCAACTTGTTTACCCGGGCAGTTGCTGATATCAAGTAAAAAACTTTTTCTTAACATAAAACAGCATGCACCTTTTGCGGCGCATGCTGTTTTCGGAGGCTGGTATGGGCAAAGCAAAGTACAAGACCAGTGGACCGCGAAACACGCCCTTGTTTTTTATCTTTCTATTTCCGGCAATCTTCGCGTTTGTCATGGTAATTGTAATTCCTTTTTTTATGGGAATATACTACTCTTTTACAAACTGGAATGCGATAACAGGTACACAGGTAGACTGGGTGGGGATGCGGAATTTCGCCGCTGTAACGAAAGATATTACATTCCTTCACTCGTTTTTTATTACCACTGTATACGCTGTTTTAAATATAGTTGTTTTAAATATCTGCGCGTTTTCCCTTGCTCTTTTGGTAACAAGTAAACTTAAGTTAACCGGAATTTACCGTTCGGGGTTTTTCCTCCCGAACCTTATCGGCGGACTTATTCTGGGTTATATTTGGCAATTCATATTCAACAATGCCATACCTTCGTTTGGCAGCATGATAGGTTTTACCTGGCTGAAAGAAAACCAATTCCTTGCCCATCAGTATTTGGCCCTGCTGGCAATAGTTATTGTCGGTACGTGGCAATATGCAGGGTATATAATGATGATTTACGTAGCCGCCATACAGACCATTCCTACTTCGCTTATGGAAGCTGCGGAAATTGACGGAGCAAGTTACTGGCAACGGCTTAAGCACATAATGTTTCCCCTGGTTGCTCCGGCATTTACGGTTTCAATGTTCCTTACACTTATAAACTCTTTCAAACAATTCGACGTAAATTTCGCTCTTACTGCCGGCGGGCCTTCGGGTATGTTTATGGGCAGGGCGCTTATGACCAACGAATTTCTGGCGCTGAATATCTACCAGACGGCGTTTTCGTTTCGCCAGCTTGCCCAGGGACAGGCCAAAGCGATAATTTTCTTTTTGGTAATTGCGGTTATTTCGTTAATTCAGGTACGTTTTAACAAGCGAAAGGAGATTGAGATGTAATGAAAAAGAAAAACCACGCATCCATTCTTGAAGTTATCGCAATTATTGTTTTCCTGATTTACATGATTCCTTTCGCCATTGTCATGATAAATTCTTCAAAACCATCGCTTAAGATAATCATGGATCCTCTGTCGCTTCCGGAGAATCCTTTACAGCTTATTGCCAATATTAAAACGGTAATCGAGAGCCCAAATGTCCGGTATGTATCGTCCTTCATTTCGACGATTATAATAACGGTTGTATCCGTCGGCCTTCTTGTGTTGATCGCATCCATGGGAGCATGGGTTCTGGTACGTACCAAAACGGTGCTTTCCAATGTAATTTTTATGATTTTTGTAGCGGCTATGGTAATACCGTTCCAGGTGGTAATGTTCCCGTTAATTTCCTGGTTCCATCTTATTGAGGTAAAACTCGGGCTCTTGCATACTCCATTCAGGCTGCTTCAGAATTACCCGGGAATTATTTTTGCCTACATGGGTTTTGGATCGTCTCTCTCTATATTTCTTTTTCATGGATTTATCAAATCAATTCCCCTTGAACTTGAAGAAGCAGCTACTATCGACGGATGTTCGAGGCCGGCTACTTTTTTCAGAATAGTTTTCCCGATTCTTACACCGATTACCGTTACCGTAATGATTTTGAACGGTATATGGATTTGGAACGATTACCTGCTGCCTCTTTTGCTGCTTGGTTCGGGTAACGCCGTGCAAACACTTCCCCTTGCCGTGGCGAGTTTTGTCGGATCGTTTGTAAAGAAGTGGGATCTGATTCTTACCGCAACAATGATGACCATGCTGCCAATAATTATAGTGTTTCTGATACTGCAAAAGCACATTATTAAAGGCATGGTGGAAGGTTCTGTAAAAGGATAACCGGCAAACAATGAAAACCGAATGGTGGAAAAGGGCAGTCGTATATCAAATTTATCCGCGCAGTTTTTGTGATTCCAACGGAGACGGTATTGGCGATTTGAATGGCATAATATCAAAACTCGGCTATGTAAAAGAACTGGGGGTTGATGTGATCTGGCTTTCGCCTGTCTATCAAAGCCCGATGCGCGATAACGGCTACGACATCAGCGATTACCGGGCCATTAATCCGGAATTTGGGACAATGGAAGATTTCGACCGTTTTCTGGAACAGGCGCATGGTTTTGGACTGAAAATTGTTATGGATTTGGTGGTTAACCACTCATCCGATGAACACCTGTGGTTTGCCGAAAGCCGCTCCGCACGGGAAAGCGCAAAACGCGATTATTATATCTGGCGGGACGGTAAAAATGGCGGGCCGCCAAACAACTGGAAGGCATGGTTCGGAGGCCCTGCATGGACGCAGGACAAAGCAACTGGCCAGTATTACCTGCACTGTTTTTCCCCGTACCAACCCGATCTGAATTGGGAATATCCCGAGCTTCGTGCAGAGATTCACGACATGATGCGCTGGTGGCTGGATAAAGGAATAGACGGTTTCCGCATGGACGCCATTAGTTTTATTTCCAAACCCCAGGATTTTCCGGACGGCGAGGCGAAACAATATGTTCCCAACGGTCCGCGGATTCACGAGTACATGCGTGAAATGCGGACTGAGGTATTGTCCCGATATGACGTTATGACTGTCGGAGAAACCGGCGGAGTAACAGTTGACGATGCAATACAATACGCAGCTTCCGACGGCAGCGAACTGGATATGATATTCCAGTTTGAACAGCAGGAACTGGATGGCGGCGAAACGTTTAAGTGGAATGATCGTAAAATCAACCTGGCTGAACTGAAAGAAGTACTCTCCCGCTGGCAGAACAGGTTGTTTAATCGCGCATGGAACAGCCTGTATTGGTGTAACCACGACCAGCCGCGTATCGTTTCACGGCTTGGCGATGATGGCGAGTACCGCGAAAAATCGGCAAAAATGCTGGCTACATGCCTGCATTTTATGCAAGGTACGCCGTATGTCTACCAGGGCGAGGAACTGGGCATGACAAACGTTCCCTTTGCCGATATAGACGATTACCGCGATTTGGAGAGCATCAACGCATACGAGTCGCTTGTCGTACAGGAAAAACGTATCGCCAAAGAAGATATGCTGCGGTATCTGGGCCGGAAAAGCCGGGACAACTCGCGTACACCAATGCACTGGAACGGCGGAACCAATGCCGGATTTTCGGACGGTAAGCCGTGGATCATGCTAAACCCGAATTACGTAACAATCAACGCCGAAGAACAAATGCAGCGTGCCGGTTCGGTTTTTGCATATTACAAAAATCTTATTCAATTACGCAAAAAGATGGACATTATTACCTTTGGCGATTATCAGTTACTGCTGCCTAATGATCAGCATTTGTTCGTTTATACCCGTTCATTGTTGCAGGAGGAATTACTCGTCGTCTGTAATTTTACGCCTAATGAACAAAACTTCGCACTGCCTGAACGGTTCTGCGGTGCACAGGTACTTATATCAAATGAGGAAGATCCGGTGTACGGAGGGGTTTTAAAGGCTTTCGGCACGGCGGTATTTTATATCAAAAAGTAAATACCGTATAACAAATTTGATAGAACAATTAAGATTATGAGTAACTATTCTTATCGTCTTCTTTCTACCGGCTTTCGCGATTGTTACTACAACATGGGTCTGGATGAGGCGCTTTTGGAATCGGTTGCCGGCAGTATAACCCCTGAAAACAGTGCCGGGCTTCCTGTTCTTCGCTTTTACGGCTGGAATCCTCCTGCTGTTTCCATAGGTTATTTTCAGGATCTTGCCGAAGAAGTGGATCTGGAAGCGGCCGAACGATGCGGTTTTGACTTGGTCAGGCGGGTTTCCGGAGGCGGGGCAGTGCTTCACCGGTCGGAACTGACTTACAGTATAATCGTAAACCTTAATCATCCCCTGGCTGGAAAAAACCTCGATGAGTCGTACCGCATTTTATGCCAGGGGCTAATTCATGGTCTTGCCTTGCTGGGTATTGAATCTGTTTTTTCCGGGACCAATGATATACTTACTGAAGGCAAAAAAATTTCCGGCAATGCACAAACCCGGCGAATGAATTGCCTCTTGCAGCATGGGACAATCTTGCTGGACAACGATGTCGAGACGATGTTTAGTGTTTTAAAAGCGCCGAAAGAAAAGAACAAAGGTAAGCTTATAGAGGAAATAAAAGAACGTGTTACATCGCTTCGTTCCATAATGGGCAGGGAGATAAGCTTTATGGAAGCGGAAAATGCCTTTACCAGGGGCTTTTCCGAAGCGCTGGGCATTGAGCTGCATAAAGCGGATATTACTCCTGCCGAAGAAAGCCGGGCTTTTAAACTTGCTGAATCAAAATTCAAAACCCGGGAATGGCTTTTTAAAAGGAGAACGAATGCGGACAGTTCCTAAATTTGACAATTTACGGCAATATTACCAGGGGCGTTGATGAACAGTACGGACTGGCAGGAAGACACATACAGGGAAACCTATGAAAGCGAAATACGGGGTCTAAGGCGGCGGCTTGCCTCGGATCCGTCCTGTACGGCCGAAGATCTTGAAGGAACCCTGAAAAGTCTCTATATTATGGACGGTTCTGATTGGCTGGGCAGAGGGGAAGTCCAAAGTATCAATCTGTCGGCTGTTATAGCCGCCCATGAAGAGATTATCGGCGAACTAAAAAAATCATAAAAAATGTGTAACCTTTATTTATCCCGGTTGTTTAAGCATCAGGTAGACGGTAGAACACTGTTTCCTATTCCTCCTTTCCTTTTTGGTTTTACCCCGGGAGTTCTCCTTCTCCCGGGGTTTTTTAGTTTATTCGAAAGTCTGGTTTAATACCCCGCTGCTTGCGGCGGCTGAAAGGAATCAAAGCATGAGTGTTTATGGTATTAAACCAGACGGTATAATAAACTTCCTATCGATCGAGGCTCCCTAGCTGATATTGCAACGCTTACAGATACCCCGCGGCTTGCCGCGGGGAGCCTCATTAAAAACTTACAGAGCATTGAAATAAGCTTATCTTGTTGTAAATGTATGATTTTTCTATTATAATTGATGAACACTATGGCTGATGATAGTTTTTTTAAATCAATCATTGAACTTGATTCTGAATTGAATAAAATCCAGGATCTGGATTTGCTTTTGGAGCGTATTCTTTTGGAATCCCGCAAGGTTGTCCGGGCTGATGCAGGTTCCATTTATGTTATTGAAAAAGTAAAGGATGAATTCAACAACATTACAGATAAACTTGTGATTAAATATGCTCAAAATAATACGTTAGCCAGGAACCTCCCTCCCGGGCAAAAGCTGCTTTATTCGGTTTTTTCCGTGGAAATTAATGAAAAAACCATTTCCGGTTACTGTGCCCTTACCAAGAAACTGGTAAATGTACCGGATGTATACAATATTTCTCCTGATGCACCATATTCGTACAGTACCTCCTATGACAAGATTTCCGGATACAGGACTGTTTCCAATCTGGCCATTCCACTGCAAACTGCGGCAGGAAAACTTTTGGGGGTAATTCAAATGATTAACTCCAAAGATCAGAATGGAAATATAGTTCCGTTTTCCCAGGATGATGAATTGCTTATTACACATTTTGCCACCAATGCGGCTCTGGCTTTGCAGAGAGCCAGTGTTACCAGGACCATGATACTTAGAATGATAAAAATGTCTGAACTCAGGGATCCTAAGGAAACCGGAACCCATGTTAATCGGGTTGCCGGTTATGCAGTGGAAATTTACGATCGTTGGGCCTATCATCACAAAATATCGGAAAAGGAAAAAGACCAGTTTAAAGATACCTTAAAAATAGCATCCATGCTTCATGATGTTGGCAAGGTTGCAATTTCCGACACAATACTGAAAAAACCTGCGAAATTTACTCCGGAAGAATTTGAAATCATGCAGCATCATACTCTGCACGGCGCCAGGCTTTTTGAAGATCCGCAGGTACCGGTTGATGAAATTGCACTGGATGTTGCGCTAAATCACCATGAAAACTGGGATGGTTCCGGTTATCCCGGCTGGATGGATCCATTTACCGATAAAGTTCTTCAATCCGGTCATGAAGGAAAACCCCAGGGAAAAAAAGGCGAAGAAATTCCTTTAACAGGCCGTATTGTTGCTCTGGCGGATGTCTACGACGCCCTCTGTTCGCGGCGGGTTTACAAGGATCCCTGGACAGAAGACGATGTATTGGCTGAAATAAAAAAACTTTCCGGTACAAAATTTGATCCCGAGCTTATCGAGATTTTCTTTGAGATACTTCCCAGTATCAAACAGATACGCAGTCTTTACCCGGAACCTGATGCCACGTAATTTTGCAGCCTTGTAAGCAGTTTATCAAATGAATTTGCAAATGACTTAAGTTCCCGTTTTCCGTAAATACCATTTCGCTCAAATTCATAACCGTTTTCTGCCAGACTTACCGTAAAGTTTCGAAGAGATAATTTTTCCCGAATGTTTTCTGCCGTATAGATCCGGCCGCGATCATCTAATACTGCGGCCCCTGTTTTTAATAACCGTTCTGCAAGCGGTATGTCTCTGGTAACGGCAAGGTCTCCCTTTTGGGCAAGTTCTGCCAGGCAATTATCGGCGGAACCTTCGGCGGCCGAACAAATTAACATTTGTGCATAATCGCCTTCAATACCAGGAATACTTCGGTTTGCGGCAAAAATTGCTGGGATTTTTGTACGTAAAGCCGCTCTGAGTACTAACTCCCTTACAGGTGCAGGGCAGGAATCGGCATCTACCAATAACTTCATTTTTAATCGTTTACCGGGGCGTTAACGAGCCAGTGCGGCAAAAAGGGTAAAATCACCGAAAAGGTGCAGGAGCTCTCCTTCTTCACGCCGGCTGATAAAAACTGACTCCCCCTTCTTGAGCACGATCTTTTTTTGGTTCGATTTTTCATTGTTTTGATGATTGTCTTTATGTATAGATATTTCTGCAGTACCGTTATAAACAGCGAAGATTCCCATTTCGGGAGCTTCCAGTTCCTGATTGCCGGGTAATGCAGGGTCAAGTGAAGATACAGGGTTTTGAATAAGGTATAGTAAAAATTCATCGCAAGGAGCTTCATAGCGATAACAGCCCGGAGAAGGCATCCGTACAGTTTTAAGTATCTCAGGATTAAAAGGATCAAAACTCAATACAGAAAAAAGTTCCTGTATATCAATGTGTTTGGGTGTAAGCCCTCCCCGCAGTACATTATCCGAATTGGCCATACATTCCATGGCAAAACCGTTGAAATAGGCGTGGAGTATTCCCGCAGGAAGAAAAAGTGCTTCGAAGGGGTTCAAATTTATCACATTCAGGTAAAGCGGAGCGATGATCCCCGGATCATTGGGATAGACTTGAGCCAATTCTCTGCACAGGCTAATGGGTGACAGGTCTTTTTTTGCAGGATTTTTTGGCATTAGGTTTGCGGCATTAAGAATAGAATTATTCAGATTTTTTATTTCTGCTGTGTTCAATCCAAATAGTCCGGAAAGAAATGCCCGGTACCCTTCTTTTAGAGCAGAACGCAAATTCTCGGTATTGCTTACTTTGGAAAGCAACAGTTCTGTTTCCGCTGTTTTGCGGAATCCTGCCAGAGCGGTAAAAGGGCTGAGTGCACAGATTATTTCCGGCTTGTGGTTTGGATCACGGTAATTTCTGTTTGCGGCGGAAAGATCAATACCAGCTTTATTTTCTTTTTCAAATCCTTTCCTGGCCTGTGCAAGATTGGGATGAGCCTGAATGGATAGCGGACTGCCCGCAGCAAGAAACTTAAACAGAAAAGGAAGCTCTGTTATCTCAGATAACAATACGGTTCCGCCCTGTTCTTGTTTTGTTGTTTTGGATGAACCTTCCGGGTGAGTCCCCATCCACATTTCAGCGTATGGCTCTCCCTGGGGATTTTCTTTTCCCAAAAGCTCAGGTATCCAGGTTTTCGAGCCCCAGGCATAATGTTTTATTTCGTTTGTTAGTTTGTAGAATTCCGCCATTGTTAATCCGAAGCTTTTTCAAAACTAACAGAGTTTTAAAAAATGCTCAATCCTCAGGAATTACTTCATCTATCCTGGCTATCATATTTAATGTACGCTGTTCTGCTTCTTTTCCTTTTCTGTTTTCTTCCAGTTTTGTTTTTTCAATTTCGTCGCACAGCAAAAATCCGGTAAGGATAGCCAGTTTCAGAGGTTCATTTACTCCGGCGGCTTTTTGAGTATTATCCAGAACGCTTTTGTATTTGTTAAGGAGTTTTTCCAGATAATTGATATCTTCATCGGCTACGATGGAAAAAGAGGTTCCCAGCAATTTAAAATGAAGGTTACTCTTTTCCATACTTCAGAATATATCCAGCTCTGCCTCACCCGAATCTTCTATTTCATCTAAATCTTCTGACAGATCAATTGAGTCCGGTGGATCTGCCGGATCCGCATCTTCTTCTGACAGGTCAGTTGAATCTGCTGGATCCGAATTTTCGTCTATAATATAAGCCGAAGGAACTGCGGGCTTTGTTTTTACCGGGGAATCCCTTGGCGGCTCTGCATGGCCGAAGTTTCTTTCCGGGGAATCGCCGGTTGCTTTTTGCGCGGGTCTTGGACTGCTTTTTACAGAAGAAGCGGATGCAGCAGTTCCGAGACTTCGTTCAATTGCATCTTCAAATTTATTGAGTTTCCCCAGAGCAGAAATAATTACTTCTTCTACTCTGGTTTTTTCTTCTTTTAGTGCATTGATTGTTTTCTCCAACTCATTATTCTGTTTCTTCAAGCGGTTGTTTTCTTCTGTTATTTGGGTAACAAAATTGATTGCCCGGGCAAGCTTCGATTCCAACAGTTTAATTTGTTCAAGAGTTACCATTTTATGCCCCCAGGGCAGCTTTTGCTTTGGCTGTTACCGCCTTAAAGGCTTCCGGATCTTCGGAAGCAAGATAAGCCAGAGCTTTTCTGTTGATGCCAATTCCGGCCTTGTTAAGACCCTGAATAAAACGGGAATAGCTTAAACCTTCTTCGCGGCAGGCGGCATTAATCCTTATGATCCAAATCCGGCGAAAATCCCCTTTACGGTCTTTTCTGTCACGGTAGGCATAGGAAAGCCCTTTTGCCACCGCATCCTTGGCGGTTTTATAATTTGAATGACGCCGACCCCAGTAACCTTTGGCCAGTTTAAGTATTTTTTTCCGGTGGTTTTTCCTCTTGGAACCATCTATAGCACGTGACATAGTAACTCCTCTTAACCGTAGGGCAGCAATTTTTTCCGGATAACCGGTACATTGTCTTCTGAAAGAATCCCGGCATGGCGAAGATTCCGTTTCCTTTTGGTCGATTTTTTGGTAAGTATATGGCGAAGATTTTGCTTTTTGTATTTTACTTTTCCTGATCCGGTAAACGAAAAACGCTTTGCAGCGCTTTTTTTGGTTTTCATCTTAATCTTTGGCATTAAATCATCCTTCCTCTTTAACCTTAATCTGTACAGTTTCTTCCTGTTTTACAGTGGAACTGTCCGCTGTCTTTTTTTCCGTGTTCCCGGCATTTTTTTCTGTTGTTCCCTTTTTTTCTGCGTTTTGATCCACAGTTTGCTTGGAACTTTTTCCGGACTTGCTTTTGGAACTAAGCACCATGGACATGAATTTTCCTTCCATTGCGGGGTTTTTGTCCATTACATAGTCCCCGTCCAGGCGGTTCAAAACACCTTTCAAAACATCCAGACCTAATTCGGGATGAGCCAGCTCTCTGCCCCGAAATCGTACCGTTACTTTGACCTTATTGCCCTCCGCAAGGAAACCTTTTACATGCTTGGATTTAAAATCCAGGTCATGGTCGTCAATTTTAGGCTGCATGCGGATTTCTTTTAATTTTAACAGCTTTTGTTTTTTCTTCGAATCACGGACTTTTTTTTCGTTTTCGAATTTAAACTTGCCGTAGTCAAGTATTTTAACCACCGGCGGATTTGCCTGGGGGGCCACTTCTACAAGGTCAAGCCCCTGGTCTCTTGCCAGTTCAAGGGCATCTTGGGTTGCCATTATTCCCTGCTCTCCGTCTTCACGGATGAGTCTGACCTCCCGTACCCTGATCTGTTTATTGATCCGTAAATCCTTATCCGCCAACTGACCTCCTTCCCTTTTTACGGGCAAAACTGAAATTACAGGCTCAAGTATATCAGAAATTATAAGAAATTGTAAAGCGGCTGAAATGTTTTCAAAACTTACATAATTGAAGAAACCTGAGACTATTATTGAATTTGGTATGGAACAGAAAGGTAAAAACTGTTAAAATTATTGCTAATGACACTTTTTTGTTTTCTCTGGACGCCGTTGTTTTACCTTTTTTGGCGATCTTTAAACGATGAATCAGCCCTGGAGGGAGGAACTTGGGCTCTCTTGTTGGGGACAATTATTGCTTTTTTTCGGTTTTTTCTTGGAAATTTTGTAAATGCCGGAGGTTTTGGCCTTGAACGGTGGGTTTCTGCCTGTATTGATATAGTAGGACTTCCAGTGGCGTTGCCATTTATCATTTGTGTGCTATTTGCCCTTTTTCGCATTATTTCCGCCCAGGTGAATTTTACCAATTATACCTTTCTTTGGCTTATTCCGGTTGCGGCGGTACGTACACTTGGCTGGAGTTCTCAGAATAACCCTATTTTACTTATGGGAGTTCCTGTTTTGTGGACAGCGGTTGCTCTTGGTATGGGACTCTTTATACGAATTGTACAAAACGGCTGGGGTTTGGGGTTAATTCCTGCAATTCTGGGAGCAATAGCTCTTCCCCTTGTTGGTGCAACTGCCTATTGGGCTCTTTTTTCTCAATATAACCTTCTTGGTATTAGTCTGTTTATTGTGTGTTGTATCCCCATGATTATTTCGATAGTTATGTTGTTTTTGGAGAAAAAGTAAAAAAAACCAATTTACCGCTGAGCCTGGCATTCGGAATACCTGGATTAATAAAGCAAAGGGGCAGGAAAAGCCCTGGTAAGAGCGTCCTGTAGAATCCATAGGCCGGGCTAAACGCATCAATCTTCCCATATCGGTGGGAGGAGGAACACTCATTCAGACCATAGTGGTCGTGGCTTCAGTCAACGGACGCTTTGGCGTCGCTGCTGTTGTAGCACGCCAAATGGTCTTCATGAGTAA